>NZ_JBEXWT010000082.1:0-41739 GCF_040629945.1 Kitasatospora sp. NPDC005856
CGCCCGGTTACATTCCGAACCCGGAAGCTAAGCCTCACAGCGCCGATGGTACTGCAGGGGGGACCCTGTGGGAGAGTAGGACGCCGCCGAACAATCATTCTAGAGAAGCCCCCGCCGGGTGAACCGGTCGGGGGCTTCTCTGTTGTAGGGTCAACATGCAATTGTCGTCATACGGGACAGGAGGCCCCCGGGTGGAGGTCCAGGAGACGCGGGTCCAGACCGATCGCGTCCTCACCATCCCCAACATGCTGAGCATGGGCCGGCTGGTCGGTGTTCCGCTCTTTCTCTGGCTCATCCTGTGGCCGGTCTTCGACGGGCCCAACAATGATGGTTGGGCACTGTTGATCCTGGCGCTGAGCGGGGTCAGCGACTACCTGGACGGAAAGCTCGCCCGCAGGTGGGGGCAGATCAGCCGGGTGGGGCAGCTGCTCGATCCGCTGGCCGACCGGCTCTATGTGCTGTCCACGCTGGTCGGATTGACCTGGCGTGAGATTCTGCCGTGGTGGCTCACCGCGATCCTGTTGGCCCGTGAGGTATTCATCGCCGCGCTGCTGCCGATTCTGAACCGGCACGGCTACGGACCGCTCCAGGTGAGTTTCCTGGGCAAGGCCGCGACCTTCAATCTGATGTACGCGTTTCCGCTTCTGCTGCTCGGCAGCGTGGACAGCTGGATCGCCCGGCCGGCCGAGGTGGTGAGCTGGGCGTTCATCTGGTGGGGGACGACGCTGTACTGGTGGGCCGCGATTCTTTACGCGGTTCAGGCGCGGCGGATCATCAGGGCGAGCGCCGCGGGCTCCGCGTCCACGGTCTGAGACGTGATCTGAGAGAAGCCCCACGCCTCATCGGTGCGTCGGACGATACCTTCCGGGTAGAGAACCTTCTGGAACGCTTTGATGGACCTGCTGGTCCACCACCGCGAAGGAGGACGCACCCGTAATGAAAGCCGTTGTAATGGCAGGGGGCGAGGGCACCCGACTCCGCCCGATGACCTCCAGCATGCCGAAGCCGCTGCTTCCGGTCGCCAACAGGCCGATCATGGAGCACGTGCTTCGGCTGCTGAAGCGGCACGGCCTCTCCGACACCGTCGTCACCGTGCAGTTCCTGGCGTCGCTGGTCAAAAACTATTTCGGTGACGGCGAAGAGCTGGGCATGCATCTGACCTATGCCCACGAGGAGACGCCGCTGGGCACTGCGGGGAGTGTCAAGAACGCCGAGGACGCGCTCAAGGACGATTCCTTTCTGGTGATCTCCGGTGACGCGCTGACCGACTTCGATCTATCGGAATTGATCGACTTTCACCGCAGCAAGAACGCTCTGGTCACCGTCTGTCTCACGAGGGTGCCGAATCCACTGGAGTTCGGGATCACGATCACGGACGACGAGGGGAGGGTCGAGCGTTTCCTGGAGAAGCCGACCTGGGGGCAGGTCTTCTCCGACACGGTGAACACCGGTATCTACGTGATGGAGCCCGAGGTCTTCGACTACGTCGCGGCGGGTGAGTCCGTCGACTGGTCGAGTGACGTCTTTCCACAGCTGCTGAAGGAGGGCAAGCGGGTCTACGGCTACGTCGCCGAGGGCTACTGGGAGGACGTGGGCACCCACGAGAGCTACGGCAAGGCCCAGGCCGACGTCCTGGAGGGCAAGGTCGACGTCGAGCTGGACGGTTTCGAGATCTCCCCGGGCGTCTGGGTCGCCGAGGGCGCCGAGGTCGACCCGGAGGCGGTGCTGCGCGGTCCGCTGTACATCGGGGACTACGCCAAGGTCGAGGCCGGCGTGGAGATCCGCGAGCACACCGTGCTGGGCAGCAACGTCGTCGTCAAGCGCGGCGCGTTCCTGCACAAGGCGGTGGTGCACGACAACGTCTACGTCGGGCCGCAGAGCAATCTGCGGGGCTGCGTGGTCGGCAAGAACACCGACGTGATGCGGGCCGCGCGGATCGAGGACGGCGCGGTGATCGGGGACGAGTGCCTGGTCGGCGAGGAGTCGATCATCGGGGCGAACGTCCGCGTCTACCCGTTCAAGACCATCGAGGCCGGCGCCGTCGTCAACACCTCGGTGATCTGGGAGTCGCGCGGCCAGGAGCACCTGTTCGGCGTCCGTGGCGTCTCGGGCATCCTGAACGTCGAGATCACTCCTGAACTGGCCGTGCGGCTGGCCGGGGCGTACGCGACGACGCTGAAGAAGGGTGCCACCGTCACCATCGCGCGTGACCACTCGCGTGGTGCGCGTGCGCTCAAACGGGCGATGATCTCGGGGCTCCAGACCTCCGCGATCGACGTCCGCGACCTCGAGAACGTGCCCATGCCGGTGGCCCGGCAGCACACGGCGCGGGGGAGCGCGGGCGGGATCTTCCTGCGGACCACGCCGGGTGTGCCGGACTCGCTGGACATCCTGTTCTTCGACGAGCGCGGGGCGGACCTCTCACAGGCCGGCCAGCGCAAGCTGGACCGCGTCTACGCACGTCAGGAGTACCGGCGGGCGTTCCCGGGGGAGATCGGGGACCTGACCTTCCCGTCCAGCGTCTTCGACTCCTACGCGGGCAACCTGCTGCGGACGGTGGACACCACCGGCGTCCGGGAGGCCGGGCTGAAGGTGGTCGTGGACACCGCGCACGGCAGCGCGGGCCTGGTCCTGCCGAGCATCCTCGGCCGGCTCGGGGTCGAGGCGCTGACCGTCTCCACCGGGCTGGACGAGGCCCGGCCGACCGAGGACGCGGAGGAGCGCAGGGCCGGTCTGGCCAGGCTGGGCGAGCTGGTCGCCTCCTCGCGGGCGGCCTTCGGTGTGCGGTTCGACCCGGTGGGTGAGCGCGTCGCGTTCGTGGACGAGCTCGGCCGGGTGATCGACGACGACCGGGCGCTGCTGGTGCTGCTGGACCTGGTCGCGGCCGAGCGGCGCAGCGGGCAGGTGGCACTGCCGGTGACCACGACCCGGATCGCCGAGCAGGTCGCCGCCTACCACGGCACCCAGGTCATCTGGACCACGACGACGCCGGACGACCTCGCGAAGGCGGCCTCCGCCGAGGGCACGGTGTTCGGCGGGGACGGACGCGGCGGCTTCGTGGTGCCGGAGTTCAGCGGGGTGCTGGACGGCGCCGCGGCGTTCGTGCGGCTGGTCGGCCTGGTGGCGCGGACCCAGCTCACGCTGAGCCAGATCGACGCGCGGATTCCGCAGGCGCACATCCGGCGCCGGGACATCGCGACGCCGTGGGCGGCCAAGGGCATGGTCATGCGCTCGGTGGTGGAGGCGGCCGGCAGCCGTCGGCTGGACACCACCGACGGCGTCCGGGTGGTCGAGGCCGACGGGCGGTGGACGCTCGTGCTGCCGGACCCGGCCGAGGCGGTCACCCACCTGTGGGCGGAGGGCCCGGACGACGAGGCCACCGAGACGCTGCTGGACGAGTGGGCGGCCGTGGTCGACGGAGCGGGGCGGTGACCGTCCGGACCTGAGCGCCGCTGAAGCCCGGAACCACCCCGAACGGCGGGGCGCGCGGTGTGACCCGCGCGCCCCGCCGTCCGTTTTCACACTATTCGGAACAATCCGTCACTTTCCGTCATGTGTGCAGCGTGTGTGCAGCTCAGGGGCCGTGCACGGGGCCCGTCGGCGACATGGGACGATGGTCTCCATGCCAGCGACGCCGACACCGAGTGCCCCGAACGGACGGTACAACCGTCCGGACGCCTCGATGTCCTTGCTGACCAATGTGATGGACCACAGCCTGGACGAGGGCTACGCGGAGGCGGCCGCCGCCCGCGGCGGTGCCCGCGACAGCCGGATACCCCGCACCTGGCAGGGGCTGCTCACGCTCGGCGCCGGGCTGGCGCTGGTCGGCGGGGTGGTGACGGTGGGCGCGGTGAACGCCCACGAGGCCGAGCCGTCGCTGGCCAAGGAGCGGGACGCGCTGATCCACCGGATCAACGACAGCAACACCTCGGCCGACCAGCTGCAGAAGCAGGTGCAGGAGCTGCGACTCAAGGTCGACAGCACCCAGCAGCAGGCGCTCGCCTCGGGCGACGCCGATCCCGGCGGGGTGAGCGGGGCCGTCGGCCTCGGCCAGGTCACCGGACCGGGCGTGAAGCTGGTCCTGGAGGACGCCGCGGGCACGGGCCTCGGCGGCAACGTCGACCCGCGGGCCGGGCAGGGCTTCTCCAACAGCGGACGGCTGCGGGACCGTGACCTGCAGCTGGTGGTGAACGGCCTCTGGGGAGCCGGCGCCGAGGCGATCGCGATCAACGGCCAGCGGCTGACCGCCCTGTCCGCGATCCGGGCCGCGGGCGAGGCGGTGCTGGTGGACAACCGGCCGCTGGTGCCGCCGTACAGCATCCAGGCGATCGGGGACGGCTCGAAGCTCCTCACGGCCTTCGAGCGGGACATGGCCGGGCAGTACCTGCGGCTGCTCCAGGAGCAGTACGGCATCAAGTCGACGCTCTCCGTGCAGAAGAACCTGACGCTGCCGGCGGCGGTGGGGGTGACGCTGCGGACCGCGCAGCCGGTGGCGCCCGACACCTCGCCCACGGCCTCCCCGACGGCCCCGGGCGGCACGCCGTCGGCCGGAGCCGGAACCCAGGAGAGCCCCGGCGCCTCCGTCTCGCCGTCGGCCTCGCCTTCCGCGTCCACCTCGCCGACCGTGCCGGGCGGTACGTCCACCGCCAAGCGGCGTCCGTCGACCGGACCCACCAAGACCACGACAGGGACAGGAGCAGCCAGACCGTGATTGCCGTACTGGGTCTTGTGATCGGGGTGGTCGTCGGCCTCTTCGTCCAACCCGAGGTGCCGGACGCCGTCGTGCCCTACCTGCCGATCGCGGTGGTGGCGGCGCTGGACGCCGTGTTCGGCGGCGTCCGGGCGATGCTCGACGGGATCTTCAACGACAAGGTGTTCATCGTCTCGTTCCTGTCGAACGTGGTGGTCGCGGCACTGATCGTCTTCCTCGGCGACCAGCTGGGCGTCGGCTCGCAGCTGTCCACCGGTGTGGTCGTCGTCCTCGGCATCCGCATCTTCTCCAACGCGGCCGCGATCCGGCGCCATGTCTTCCGCGCCTGAGCCGGGCCGCGAGGCGGCGGTGGAGGAGGAGCGCGAGCCGGCGGTGGCCGAGCAGGCCGTCGGGAAGACGGGCGCGGAGCCGGGGAAGAGCGCGGGCGACGAGGCGGCTGCGAAGCCCGCCGGGAAGGCCGTGGACGCCCCAGTGTCGGAGGCGGACCGGGAGTCCGATCCGGACGGCTCGGAGGACGCCGCCGAGGCTGCCGAGGAGGCCGGGGGGACCCCCGCCGCGGAGGAGCCGGCGGAGAAGTCCGACGCCACGGCTGAGCCTGAGGCCGATTCGGCGCCCCAGCCGACGCTGCGGCTCACGAAGGTCACCGAGCCGGCGCCAGTGGCCGAGGCGCGGGCCGAAGTGAAGGTCGAGTCGAAGGTCGAGCCGAAGGTTGGGACCGGGGCTGCGGCGAAGCCCGAGCCGGCCCCCGCGCCTGCTGCTGAGCCCGAGCCCGTGTCCGAGCCGGAGGCCGAGCCGCAAGCAGCACCCGAGCCCGGGCCCACCCCCGACCGGAACACCGGCCGACGGCGCCTGAAGGCGGCGCTCTGGCCGCCGCGGCTGTCGCGCGGGCAACTGGTGGTGGCGCTGCTGCTGTTCTCGCTCGGTCTGGGGCTGGCGATCCAGGTGCGGTCGACCAACGACCACCACAGCCAGCTGCGCGGGGCCCGCCAGGAGGACCTGGTGCGGATCCTCGACGAACTGGACAGCCGTCAGCAGCGTCTCCAGCAGGAGAAGGCGGAGCTGGAGCAGTCCCTGGCGAAGTTGGAGAACAGCTCCAACCAGGCCAAGGAGGCGCAGGAGCAGACCAGGAAGAAGGTGACGGAGCTCGGTGTGCTGGCCGGTACCGTCAAAGCCACTGGTCCGGGCATCGTACTCACGGTCGATGATCCCCAAGGGCAGGTGAAGGCAGATATGCTGCTGGACACCCTGCAAGAACTTCGAGCGGCGGGGGCGGAGGCGATTCAGATCAACGATGTGCGCGTGGTGGTCAACACCTACTTCACCGACCTGTCGGCCGGTGGGGTGCAGATCGACGGGAAGAAGGTCTCGCAGCCCTACCGCTTCACGGTCGTGGGGAACCCGCAGGACCTGACGCCCGCGCTGAACATCCCGGGTGGTGTCGTCCGCACGCTGGAGAGCCACCAGGCGCGGGCGACGATCACCCAGCAGCAGAAGGTGGTCGTCGACGCCCTCGTGGACCCGAAGTCGCCGCAGTACGCCAAGCCGGCTTCGAAGTGACGGGGCGCCCGACGAACGGCCCGTCAAGGGCGGGCGGCACCCGCCGGGGGACGCCGCCGTCGCATGGGCGAGACTGGTTCGCACCAGTACGCTCCGGAGCAACAACCGCAGTACCAACCGCCGGAGTACCACTCCGGCGGGCCCGAGCCGCAACGACCGGGCTCGCAGCATGTCCGAGGTTCTCACCCTGCCCCGCGGGCGGGTCTGTCACACGCAAGGGGATTCGCCCGTGAGTTTCTTCTCGAAGTTGTTCGGTCGCAACAAGGGCCGTGACGCGGCCGCCGTCGAGGCACCCACCGCGCGTCACCGCCGACCGGAGGACGAGCCCGCAGTGCCGGGCATGCGGCCGGCCCCCGAGGCCGGGCCGTACGCAGGTCAGCAGCTGTACCGGGACGGCGGCGCCGCCCAGTACGCGGGGAATCCGGCGGGCTACGGCGCGTCGGTTGACCCCTCCGGCGAGCCGCGCATAGGTTTCCCGTCAGGACCCTCAACCTCTGGTGGAGGGTTTGCCCCGGATCCGTACGCCGGGCACAACCCGTCGGGTGTGCCGCGCCAGGAGGCTGTGAACATGGCTGGCCCCACTCCGTGCCCCAGGTGCGGCAACCAGAACCCGGCCTCGGCCCGGTTCTGTTCCAACTGCGGCACGGCGCTGCGCGGCGGCCTGCTCCCGGAGGGGGCGGCGGAGACCACGTCGACCATCTCCATCTCCGGCCTGGAGTCGTACGACCCCACCACCACGACCGGCACCGGCGCCACGCCGGCCCTGTCGGCCGAGGTGCTGTCGGCGATCGACGCGCTGCCGCCGGGCTCGGCCCTGCTGATCGTGCAGCGCGGCCCGAACTCCGGCAGCCGCTTCCTGCTGGACTCGGACGTCACCACGGCGGGTCGCCACCCGCAGGGTGACATCTTCCTGGACGACGTCACGGTCTCGCGCCGTCACGTGGAGTTCCGCCGCACCCCGGCCGGCTTCAGCGTCGCGGACGTGGGCAGCCTCAACGGCACCTACGTGAACCGGGAGCGGATCGACGAGGTGCCGCTGAACAACGGCGACGAGGTGCAGATCGGGAAGTACCGGCTGGTGTTCTTCGCCGGCCACAACCGGGGGTACTGAAAGCGACGTCGGCAGGAGCCCGAGTGAACACGAATACCCCTTCCTCTTCTCTCGGGGCGGCCACCCCCACCCCGTCCGGTCCGTCGGCGGACCGCGGCGGGCGCGGGGTGGTCGCGGGCCCGCGGCAGCCGCTCCGGGGCGAGCGGCCCGCCGGGCGGCGGCGCGGCGGTGACGAACTGCTGAGCATCGGCGCGGTGCTGGCCTTCCTGCGCGACGACTTCCCCGAGGTCACCATCTCCAAGATCCGCTTCCTGGAGGCGGAGGGCCTGGTCGAGCCGCAGCGCACGCCCTCGGGGTACCGCAAGTTCAGCCCGGCCGACGTCGAGCGGCTGGCCTACGTCCTGCGCATGCAGCGGGACCACTACCTGCCGCTGCGGGTGATCCGGGAGCACCTGGACGCCATCGAGCGCGGCGAGAACCCGCCCGCGCTGCCCTCCGCCGCCGACACCCGGCCCGGGCCGCTGGAAGAGGCGGACCGGGAGCTGGTGGCCGCCGGCGAGGTGCCCTCCGGCGTTCGGCTGGGGCGCGCCGAGCTGCTCGCGGCGGCCGAGGCCGGGGAAGCGGAGCTGGCCGAGTGGGAGTCCTACGGGCTGGTCGCCCCGGGCCCGGACGGCGGCTACGACGGCGAGGCGCTCCAGGTGGCCCGGCTCGTCTCGGAGCTCGGCCGGTACGGGCTGGAGCCCCGGCACCTGCGCGCCATGAAGGCCGCGGCGGACCGCGAGATCGCCTTGGTGGAGCAGGTGGTGGCGCCGCTGCGCCGGCACCGGAACCCGCAGACCAGGGCGCACGCCGAGGCCACGGCCCGGGAGCTCGCGACCTTGTCGGTACGGCTGCACGCGGCGATGGTCCAGGCCGGTCTGAAGGCCCGGGGATAGTGGCCGCGGCGTTCCTGCGGCACCGGCCGCACCGCGCTGACCAGCGGCGTCCGCTCTGCGCTTTCATATCCGGGAGCGGAGCCATAGGGTTGCCTGTGTGAATGAGCTCGACGTCGTGGGTGTCCGAGTGGAGATGCCTTCCAACCAGCCGATCGTGCTGCTGCGGGAGGTCGGGGGAGATCGCTACCTGCCGATCTGGATCGGCCCCGGCGAGGCGACCGCGATCGCCTTCGCCCAGCAGGGCATGACTCCGGTGCGCCCGTTGACGCACGACCTGTTCAAGGACGTCCTGGAGGCGCTCGGCCAGCAGCTCACCGAGGTCCGGATCACCGACCTTCGGGAGGGCGTGTTCTACGCCGAGCTGGTGTTCGCCGGCGGGGTCGAGGTGAGCGCCCGGCCGTCCGACGCCATAGCGCTGGCGCTGCGCACCGGCACGCCGATCTACGGGAGCGAGGAGGTGCTCGCCGAGGCGGGCATCGCGATCCCGGACGAGCAGGAGGACGAGGTCGAGAAGTTCCGCGAGTTCCTCGACCAGGTGTCGCCCGAGGACTTCGGCGGCAGCGGTCCCCAGTAGGGGGTCCAGTAGCGGGGGCGCGCGGCCGATTGGCCGACCGTTTTGCGAAAAACCGTCCATCTACCCACACTAGGGGCACGAAAAACCACTCTCCTGAGTGATGTGGTTTGTCTGGCCCGGCGTGGCGATCGTTGACGGGTCATAGGGGACTGCCTACCGTCAGGAGTGGCTGTCCGGGTGGCCGATGCCCGCAGTCGGGTTGCCCGCAGCACAAGTGGACGGAGGCAGGCATGAGCAGCACCGGCGATGACGCGGCCGTGGGAGGCCGGTGCGCCGTGCACATGCCGCGCACCGCTCGCACCGTCACCGATCTCCCCCGGATGGGCAGGTTTCCGGCCGTGCAACCGGGCCAGCCGGCCATCGAGCGGCTGACCCCGACGTCCGACCTGCTCGGTTTCCGCGGCCCGACGGCCTGTGCGGCGGCCGGCATCACCTACCGCCAGCTGGACTACTGGGCCCGCACCGGACTGCTGGAGCCCAGCGTCCGCACCGCGTACCCGTCGACCAGTCAGCGGCTCTACAGCTTCCGCGACATCCTGCTGCTGAAGATCGTGAAGCGGCTGCTCGACGCGGGTGTCTCGCTGCAGAACATCCGGGTGGCGGTCGCCCACCTCCAGGCCGCCGCCCAGGCCGACCTGGCCGGGCTGACGCTGATGTGCGACGGCGCGACGGTGTACGAGTGCACCACGCCGCAGCAGGTGGTGGACCTCCTGAAGGGCGGTCAAGGCGTCTTCGGCATCGCGGTGGGAGCGGTCTGGCAGGAGCTGGAGCTCACCCTCGGCCGACTGCACGCCGAGCGCACCGACACCGGCGAGACCCTGGTCGGGAACGACCCGGCCGACGAGCTGGCCCAGCGGCGCAACCGGGCGGTCTGAGCAGACGTACGACGAGGCCGCGGGCCCGGACGGGGAACCGTCCGGACCCGCGGCCTCGTCGTGTTGCCTGGTTGACGTGATCGAGGGAGGGCACGTGGAGGTCGGCACCGGGATAGCGGGGCTGCTGCGGCGCAGGGCCGGGCTGCTGGGGGCGCGCCTGCGGCAGCGGCGGACGCAGCGCAGGGTGTTCCAGAGCACAGCGGTGCTCTGCTCGCTGGCGCTGGCGCCGAGCGCCTGGGTGTGGTTCGCCGCCGGCGACCGGGTGGGCACGGTGGAGAGCGCGCCCGCCGCGCCGGTCGCCGTGGTCTTCGGCGCCGGGCTGGACCAGGGCAAGCCCTCCCCGTACCTGGAGCACCGGCTGGTCGCGGCGGTGGACCTGTACCGGGAGGGGAAGGTGCAGGCGATCCTGGTGACCGGGGACAACGGGCGGGTCGAGTACGACGAGCCCGACGCGATGTACACCTACCTGATCCAGCACGGGGTGCCCGAGGACCGGGTGGTCCGCGACTACGCGGGCTTCGACACCTGGGACTCCTGCACCCGGGCGCGCCGGATCTTCGGGGTGGACCACGCCGTGCTGGTCAGCCAGGACTTCCACGTCCGCCGGGCGCTGGCCCTGTGCGAGGCGGCGGGCATCCGCTCGTACGCCGTCGGGGTGCCGGAACCGCACGACGCGACCTGGCTGTACGGCGGGCTGCGGGAGGTCGCCGGGGCGGGCAAGGCGGCGGGCGACGCCCTGCTGCGTCCGGACCCGCTGTTCCTGGGGCCCGAGGAGGACGGCATCCCCAAGGCGCTGGCGGCAGGGAGGTAGGGCCCGCCGAGGGCCGTCCGGCCGGGTTCGTACGCACTGTCGGACCCGTACGCGATGATCGGCGGGTGCGATCTCTGCCGAGCATCATCCACCTCGACATGGACGCCTTCTTCGCGGCGGTGGAGCAGGCGGCCAAGCCGAGCCTGCGCGGCAAGCCGGTGATCGTCGGCGGGCTCGGCGGGCGAGGGGTGGTCTCCACGGCCTCGTACGAGGCGCGCAGGTTCGGGGTGCACTCGGCGATGCCGATGGCGCAGGCGCGCCGGCTCTGCCCCAACGCCGCCTTCCTGGCGGGGCGGTTCGAGGCCTACCGGCAGAGCAGCGAGATCGTGATGGGGTTGCTGCGGGAGCTCTCCCCGCTGGTGCAGCCGCTCAGCCTGGACGAGGCCTTCGTGGACCTGGAGGCCGGTCCGTACGGCCCGGCGCTGCTGGAGGCGGACCACGAGACCGGCGAGCGGCTGGTGCTGGCGCTGGCGGAGGACCTGCGGGCGGACATCCATCGGTTGAGCGGGCTGACCGGATCGGTCGGGGCGGCCGGGTCCAAGCTGATGGCCAAGATCGCCTCCGAGCGGGCCAAGCCGGACGGGCTGGTCATGATCGAGCCCGGGCAGGAGCGGGCCGTGCTCGGCCCGATGCCGGTGCGGGCACTGCCCGGGATCGGGCCGGCCACCGAGCAGGTGCTGCGCCGGGCCGGGCTGAACACGGTGGCCGACCTCGCGGAGGCGGGGGAGGCGGAGCTGGTGCAGCTGGTCGGGCGGGCGCACGGCGCCGGGATCTTCCAGATGTCCATAGGACTGGACGAGCGGCCGGTGATCGCCGACCAGGACGCCAAGTCGGTGTCGGTGGAGGACACCTACGAGGTGGACCTGGCCGACCGGGAGCGGGTGCTGCGCGAGGTGGAGGCGCTGGCCGGACGGTGCGTGCGGCGGCTGCGGGCGGCCGGGCGGTCCGGGCGGACGGTGGTGCTCAAGGTCCGGCGGTTCGACTTCTCGACGCTGACCCGCTCGGAAACGCTCGGCGGGCCCACCGACGACGAGACGGTGATCACCGCGACGGCGCGCCGGCTGGCCGAGCAGGTGGACATCACGGGCGGGGTCCGGCTGCTCGGCGTGGGCGTCGCCCAACTCGCCGACTACACCCAGGAGGACCTGTTCGCCCAGACGCTGCGCGAGGAGGCCGCGGAGCACGCCGAGGCGGTGGCCGAGGCCGAGGAGGCCGAGGAGGAGCCGGAGGCCGTCGCGGTGCGGCGCTGGATGCCGGGGCAGGACGTCCGGCACGAGGAGTTCGGCCCGGGCTGGGTGCAGGGCAGCGGCGTCGGGAGGGTCACCGTACGGTTCGAGACGCCGTGGAGCGAGCGGGGGCGGGTGCGGACCTTCGCGGTGGACGACCCGGCGCTCGAACCCTCCCGGCCGCTGCCGCTGCGCCGCCACGAGGGGGCGGACGGTGCGCCGGAGGCGGGGGGCGGCCCGGTGGAGGGCGCCTGAAACGCGAAGCGACCCCACCCGGCGGGGGAGCACCGGGTGGGGCCGATCACCGTGCCGGCCCCGTACGTTCGTGATGCCCTCGCGACGTACGGAGGCCGGGGCCCCGCGCCCTGTCCCTGAGCGCGGGGGCCGGACGCCTCGTCAGGCGTCGGTCTTGACCAGCGCGGGGCTGGAGTCCTGCTGGGCCGAGCCGCCGGCGACCGTCGCGGTGGCGGCCGCCGTGCCGCCGCGGATCAGGAACGGGACGACGCCGGCGACGACGCAGACCACGGCCGCGGTCCAGAACGCGTGCTTGTAGGCGTCCAGGGTGGGCAGGGAGAGCGGGATCTGCGGCGGCAGCTTCATGGTGTTGCCGGTCAGGATGGCGGCCATGACGGCGGTGCCGATCGCGCCACCGACCGTGCGCAGCACGGAGTTCATGCCGTTGGCGATGCCGCTCTGCTCGACCGGCACGGCGCCGTTGATGAAGGCCGGCATCGCGGCGAAGGCCAGGCCGACGCCGAGACCGAAGATCGCCGAGGCGGTGTAGATGTCGCCCTCCTGCCCGTGGCGCACGGCCAGGTAGGCCATCGCGACGGCGCCGAGGACGCCACCGAGGACCAGCGGCAGGCGCGGGCCGCGGCGGGCGATCAGCAGGGCGCCGACCGGGGCGGCGACCATCGAGCCGATGGCGGACGGCAGCAGCAGGAGGCCGGCGTGCAGCACGCTGGCGGTGAAGCCGTAATGGGTCAGCTTCTCCGGGGTCTGGGCGAAGTTGCTGATGACCATGAAGGAGCCGTACATGCCGAAGCCGATGAGCAGGCCGGCCACGTTGGTGAAGGCGACGGCCGGACGGGCCATCATCTTCATGTCCACCAGCGGGTGCGCGACCTTGGTCTCGATGATCCCCCAGACCAGGGCGACCACGGCGGCGACGGCGAACAGGCCGAGCGTCTTGTTGGAGGTCCAGCCCCAGTGGTTGCCCTGGCTGACCGCGACCAGCAGTGCGGAGAGCCAGCCGGCCAGGGTGAGGGCGCCGAGCGGGTCGGCGCCGCCCTCCTTGTCGGTGACCGGGTCGGTCGGGACGCGGAAGGCGACCAGGGCGATCGCGATCAGGCCGAAGACCAGGCCCATCCAGAAGATCGACTTGTAGTCCCAGTGCTCCAGCAGGAGGCCGGTGGCGACCAGGCCGAGGCCGGAGCCGACGCCCATCGAGGCGCTGATGGCGGCGACGCCGCCGGT
This sequence comes from Kitasatospora sp. NPDC005856, assembly GCF_040629945.1. NCBI lineage: Bacteria > Bacillati > Actinomycetota > Actinomycetes > Kitasatosporales > Streptomycetaceae > Kitasatospora > Kitasatospora sp. NPDC005856. The sequence goes on from NZ_JBEXWT010000082.1 coordinate 13,217, forward strand.
CACCTTCTGCTTGGGCAGCTCGTCACGGACGATGCTGATCGCCAGCGGCAGGACGCCACCGCCGGCGCCCTGGAGGACACGGGCGACGACCAGCCAGGTGAAGGAGTGGGTGCTGACCGCCAGCGCCGAACCGGCGACCAGGCCGGCCAGCGAGATCAGCAGCATCGGCTTGCGGCCCCGGAGGTCGCCGAAGCGGCCCAGGAGGGGAGTCAGCACGGCTGCGGAGAGCAGGTTGGCGGTCATCAGCCAGGTGATGCTGGAGGCGGAGACGCTCAGTTCCTTGGCCAGCGAGGGCAGGATCGGGACGACCGCGGTCTGCACCACGCTGAACGACAGCATCGCCAGGATGAGGGCCGGCAGGACCCGGGCGCTGCTCTGCTTCTCGGCCGCGGTGGTGGGCTGTGGTGCCTCACTCACGGTTGCTTCCTCCCGTACATAGTGAATGAACTGAAGTAACCATGCAGGGAGATACTTCAGAGTGTCAAATATCGAGTGGTTAAGCTTTGGCAAAGGCGAATGGTCGGGTGCGCGACAAGTGCTGGTCGAGCGCACGACAAGGGCCCCGGACGTGTCCGGGGCCCTTTGTGTCGGGGTGTTGTCGCCGCTGTCAGACGAGTGGCCGCAGGCCGGCGGGGTGGGACGAGGCGGAGGGCGGCGCGGAGGCGGAGAAGGGGGAGGGGGTGGTCGGGGCCGGTGTCGAGGTGGAGAAGGGGGAGGCTGGGGTCGGCGTCGAGGCCGGGGGCTGGGGCTGGGGCTGGGCGGCGGTGGTGTCGTGGACCTCGACGTTCTCGCGGCGGAGTTCCTCCCGGATCACCTCCTCGGTCGTGTACCGCTCGACGACCAGACGGACCCGCTCGATGGGGGCCAGGTACTTGCGGACCACCGGGCGCTCCTCGCGGAGCGTGACCTCCTCGACGGCTTCGGCGATCTCCTTCTCGCTGAGTGTGGCGCGCTCGGCGTCGCTGATCGGCGTCCGCTCGACCCGGACGCGTTCGCGGACCACCGGGACGCGGCGCTCGAACTGCTCGGTCGTCACGTACTTGCGCAGCTTCGCCGTGCCGAGGGTGTGCCACTCGGTGGTGATCTCCAGTCGCTCCTCCCGGCAGGTGATCTCCACCGGGCTGCTGGGGGCGGACGAGGGGGCGCCGGTGTGGGTGGGGGCGGTCGTGGCGGTCGACGCCGGGGCGGGCATGGGGGCGGGCTGCGGCTTCGGCTCCACGACGGGCGCGGCGGCGGGGGCGGTGGCGGCGGCGGCGGGCGCGGTGGTGATGGGCGCGGTGGTGGCGGGCGGCGCGGCGGAGGTGTGCGCGGCCGGCGGGGAGCCGACGGGTGTGACGGGTGTGACGGGTGTGCTGAGGGTCCGCATGTCGGCCTCCGGGGCGGTCCTGGCGGTTTCGGCGATGGTGGGGATGGCGGCGGCGGGGGCGGCGGCAGCGGGGGCCCGCTCGGTGGGACGTTCGGAGGCCCGCTCGGAGGCCCGCTCGGGCGTGTGGAAGGTGAGCGACTTGGCCGGGGACGCCGCGGTCGTCGCGGCGGCGGCGGCCGCCGTGGTGCCGAAGTCGAGGTCGGGCTGCTTGGCCCGGCTCCCGTTCTCGCCGTTCGGGCGGCTGTCCATCGGGGTGTCGAGCCCGTAGTAGCGGTAGAGCTGGAGCTCCTGGGCGGGGGACAGGTGCTGGCCGACGCCGAAGTCCGGCGACTCCTTCACCAGCGACTTGTCGTACGGCACCCGGAGCTCGTCGCCGGCGAACTCGCTCGTGGTCAGTGGGACGAAGGCGTCCCGGCCGAAGATGCCCGTCCGGACCGCGGCCCACTCGGGCCGGCCGGTGGCATCGTCCAGGTAGACCTCGTCGACCGTGCCGATCTTGTCTCCGTTGCGGTCGACGGCCTTGTGGCCGATGAGGTCCCGGGGGTCGATGTCGGTCTGCACGTCTTTCCTCCCGCGCGCTGAACCTGCGGAACTCCCGCAGGGAGGCGGCCGGAGCACCCGATTCCGTCCGCCACTTCACACCAAAAGCCATGAATCGGACGGGCGCGACCCGGGTGCGCCGTACGGGGTTCGCGCTGGACTGTCCGGGGGACGCGCGTAGACCTCACGCGTAGACCTCAACTGACCTGATGCACCCGTGATCGGGCGGCCTCCCGCTGGTACCCTGGGCGGCGACCGCAGAGCCCGCTCGGGAGAGTCTCCGACCGCGAAAAGCGCTGGTCGGAGCGCCGAAGGAGCAACTCCTCCCCGGAATCTCTCAGGCATCCGTACCGTGTGGGGTAGGTCACTCTGGAAAGCAGGGCAGGAGCGTCGGCACGGGAGCCGGCGATCACCACCCTCACCGACGGTGCAAGCCGGCGGAGCGCCCACAGCGCCCCGTGCGGGTGAAGCTCTCAGGTCCCGATGACAGAGGGGGAGGCCTGTCGGGTCCGCCCGCCCAGGCTCGTCCGCTGCCCGCAGCGGCGAAGGCCGGTCGGCGTGCGTACCCCCGCCGGTCCGTGACCAGGAGGCCTCGACCACCATGAACGCCCAGCCGAACGCGGGACGCCCCACCGGCGCCTCGACCCTCACCGAGCTTGAGCTGGCCAGCCCCTTCGAGAACCGCCACATCGGCCCCGACGCCGCCGCGCAGGAGAAGATGCTGGCGTCCGTCGGCTACGGCTCGCTGGACGAGCTCGCCGCCACCGCCGTGCCCGAGGCGATCCGCTCCATCACCGCCCTGGACCTGCCCGCGGGCCGGACCGAGGCCCAGGTCCTCGCCGAGCTGCGCGAGCTGGCCGACCGCAACCAGGTGCTCCAGCCGATGATCGGCCTGGGCTACTACGGCACCTTCACCCCGCCGGTGATCCTGCGCAACGTCATGGAGAACCCGGCCTGGTACACCGCCTACACCCCGTACCAGCCGGAGATCTCGCAGGGCCGCCTGGAGGCGCTGCTGAACTTCCAGACCCTGGTCTCCGACCTGACCGGCCTGCCGACCTCCGGCTCCTCGCTGCTGGACGAGGGCACCGCGGCCGCCGAGGCGATGGCGCTGGCCCGCCGCGTCACCAAGGTCAAGGGCGGCGTCTTCCTGGTCGACGCCGAGACCCTGCCGCAGACCGTCGCGGTGATCAACACCCGCGCCGTGCCGACCGGCGTCGAGGTCGTCGTCGCCGACCTGTCCGAGGGCATCCCGGCCGAGATCGCCGAGCGCGGCGTCTTCGGCGTGCTGCTCCAGTACCCGGGCGCCACCGGCGTCGTCCGCGACCTCGCCCCGGTGATCGAGCAGGCGCACGGCCTGGGCGCGATCGTCGCCGTCGCCGCCGACCTGCTCGCGCTGACCCTGCTCAAGTCCCCGGGCTCGCTGGGCGCCGACATCGCCTGCGGCACCTCGCAGCGCTTCGGCGTGCCGATGGGCTTCGGCGGCCCGCACGCCGGCTACCTGTCGGTGCGCGCCGAGTACGCCCGCTCGCTGCCCGGCCGCCTGGTCGGCGTCTCCATCGACGCCGACGGCAACCGCGCCTACCGCCTGGCGCTGCAGACCCGCGAGCAGCACATCCGCCGCGAGAAGGCCACCAGCAACATCTGCACCGCCCAGGTGCTGCTCGCCGTGATGGCCTCGATGTACGCCGTCTACCACGGCCCGGACGGCCTGGCCGACATCGCCCGCCGCACCCACCGCTACGCCGCCGCCCTCGCCGAGGGCCTGCGGGCCGGCGGCGTCGAGCTGCTGCACGGCGAGTTCTTCGACACCGTCACCGCCGTCGTCCCGGGCCGCGCCGCCGAGATCGCCGCCGCCGCCCGTGCCAACGGCATCAACGTCCACCAGGACGGCGCGGACCGCATCTCCGTCTCCACCGACGAGACCACCACCCGCGAGCACCTGGCCGGTGTCTGGGCCGCGTTCGGCGTCTCCGCCGTCGAGGTCGCCGAGGCCGCCGACGCGCTGCCCGCCGCGCTGCTGCGTGAGGACGAGTACCTGACCCACCCGGTCTTCCACAGCCACCGCTCGGAGACCGCCATGCTGCGCTACCTGCGCCGCCTGTCGGACCGGGACTACGCGCTGGACCGCGGCATGATCCCGCTGGGCTCCTGCACCATGAAGCTCAACGCGACCACCGAGATGGAGGCGGTGACCTGGCCCGAGTTCGGCCAGATGCACCCCTTCGCCCCGATCGACCAGGCCCAGGGCTTCCTGACCCTGATCCGCCAGCTGGAGCAGCAGCTGGTCGAGGTGACCGGCTACGACGCCGTGTCGATCCAGCCGAACGCGGGCTCGCAGGGCGAGTTCGCCGGCCTGCTGGCCGTGCGCGCCTACCACCACGCCAACGGCGACGCCCAGCGCGACGTCTGCCTGATCCCGTCCTCGGCGCACGGCACCAACGCGGCCTCCGCGGTGATGGCCGGCATGCGCGTGGTCGTGGTGAAGACCCTGGTCGACGGCGACGTGGACGTCGAGGACCTGAAGGCCAAGATCGAGCAGCACCGCGACAACCTCGCCGTGCTGATGGTCACCTACCCGTCCACCCACGGCGTGTACGAGACCCAGATCACCGACATCTGCGCCCTGGTGCACGAGGCCGGCGGCCAGGTGTACGTGGACGGCGCCAACCTGAACGCCCTGGTCGGCCTGGCCAAGCCGGGCAAGTTCGGCGCGGACGTCTCGCACCTGAACCTGCACAAGACCTTCTGCATCCCGCACGGCGGTGGCGGCCCGGGCGTCGGCCCGGTCGCGGTGCGCGCCCACCTGGCGCCCTACCTGCCGAACCACCCGCTGCAGGCGGAGGCCGGCCCGGCCACCGGCGTGGGCCCGATCTCGGCCGCGCCGTGGGGCTCGGCGGCCATCCTGCCGATCTCCTGGGCGTACGTCCGGCTGATGGGCGGCGAGGGCCTCAAGCACGCGACCCAGGTCGCGGTGCTGAACGCCAACTACATCGCCAAGCGCCTGGCGCCGCACTTCCCGGTGCTCTACACCGGTCCGGGCGGGCTGGTCGCGCACGAGTGCATCATCGACCTGCGTCCGCTGACCAAGGAGACGGGCGTGACGGTGGACGACATCGCCAAGCGCCTGATCGACTACGGCTTCCACGCGCCGACGATGTCCTTCCCGGTGGCCGGCACGCTGATGATCGAGCCGACCGAGTCCGAGGACCTGCACGAGATCGACCGGTTCTGCGACGCGATGATCACCATCCGGGCGGAGATCGACAAGGTCGGCTCGGGTGAGTGGGCGGCCGACGACAACCCGCTGCGCAACGCCCCGCACACCGCCGCCACGCTGGCCGGCGACTGGGAGCACGGCTACTCGCGCCAGGAGGCCGTCTTCCCGGCGGGCGTGAACCCGGCGGACAAGTACTGGCCGCCGGTGAGCCGGATCGACGGCGCGTACGGCGACCGCAACCTGATCTGCTCCTGCCCGCCGCTGGACGAGTTCGGCGTCTGACCGGACCGGGCCGGACCCTCGGAGGTCCGGCCCGGACGACAGGGCCCCGGCGGAGCATCCGCCGGGGCCCTGCCCGTTGTGCTGTCGAGTGGCGGCTGCCCCCGCCGTACGGCCGGACGGGTGGTCAGGCCGCGTGGGCGACGGGTCGGCGCGGGGCGATCACCCGGCCGTCGGGCAGCAGCTCTCCGGTGTCCTCGAACAGGACGACGCCGTTGCAGAGCAGGCTCCAGCCCTGCTCCGGGTGGCAGGCCACCGACACGGCCGCCTCGCGGTCCTCGGACTCGGCCGACGGGCACTCAGGACGGTGCTGGCACATACGCGTACCCTCGCTTCGCTCTGCGATCCTCCCCGTGGTGCGGTCGCCGGAGGTCGTACCGTCCGGAACCGCCGCGGTGGTCGGATCCTGTCCGCGCGCCGGCCAGGTGTGGACCGGCGCTCAAGTGGGTAGGACAGGTGGTCCTTCCACGCTGGTTCCCAGTGTCGGCATCCCGGGACCCGCGCGCCAGGGATTTCGTGACATGCGCCACAACTCCCGGGCAGAGATCACCCGTTCAGGTGGGGCCGACGGGAACGGGTGCACCAGTGGGTCAGTCGGGGCATGGCCCGATGGGGTCATGCCGGATGGCCCGATCGGGTGGTCGCCGTTCGGATGAGGAGTCGCTGGGGCGAGTGCGCGGGCGTGTGGGTGAGGAGCCACTGGGGCGGGTGCGCGGGGTGCGAGGGCGTGCGGGCGCGGCCTCGGGCCGCCGGGCGGGTGGGTCCGGTGGCCCGAGGGGGCGGCGGGTCAGGAGGAACCGAGCAGCAGCGGCCTGGCGAGCGGGGCGCGGGCGAGCAGCGGCAGCAGTTCGGCGGCCGGGCAGGCGCGGTGTGCGGTGACGCCGAGCGGGGCCGGGGCCAGCGGGATCAGCAGGTCGGCGGCCGGGCCGGCGTCGGGGCTGTGCAGCCACAGCGCCGTCGCGTACTGGCCGGGGAAGGTCAGCAGCCGGGGCTGCTGGCGGGTCCGGGAGGACTGGGCGAGCTGCCAGGCCTCGCGCAGCGCCCGGACCGTCGAGTCGAGGTACGGGCCCGCGGTGAAGTGGGAGAAGGTGTGGCCCTCGGCGCTCTGCACCACCTCGGCGGCGGCGGCCACCTCGGTGCCGTCCTTGATCAGGAAGCGCCAGCCGGTGCGGCGGGCGGCCGTGAGCTCCGGGCGCCCGCCGGTCAGGACGTGCACCGCGAGCGGGTGGGCGGGGAGCAGTGGGCCGGTCGGATGAAGCAGCGCTGCGGCGGCGGGCTGGCGCAGCGCGGTCTCCGAGTCGAGCGCGCCCAGGACGGCGCGCAGCGCGCTCGGCGGGGGCTGGGGGGTTTGCAGAGTCATGGCGGGGTCCGCCTCTCCAAGCGAGATCGGCGTGCGAGTGCGGCATACCGGCGTGGCGGGTGACGCGTCTTCGGTGACGGGGCCCGACCGTGTCCGGTTGTGCAGGATCGCGGTGCCGGCGCGGTCGTCGCCGTCGACGAGGCTTCGGGGCGAGGCGGACCGGCCGGAGCGCTGTACCAATTCGAACAGACGCGCAGGGTGATCTGTTTATCACAGGCTGTGGTGCCGGGCAAGTCTGCAGTTCGCCTGATTTTCCGTCAGATGCCTTGCAATGCAAGCCAGTCCGGGCGATCGGGTATCGATCTTCGCGATGGGCATGATGCTTGCACGGTCGGTCGACCGGGTGCTCGACGGGGTGGCTCTGGAGGAGGAGACCGTGGGCGAGAAGGTCGTGGCGACTCGGGCGGAACTGGCGGACCGGCAGCTGTACCGGCGCAAGCTCCACGCGTGTCTCGAAGCGCTCGGACGGATGCTCCGGGAGGACCGCTTCGACCGGCCGCGGGCGGTGATGGGCCTGGAGATCGAGCTCAACCTGGCCGACGAGCAGGGCCTGCCGGCCATGAACAACGCGCAGGTGCTGAGTGCGATCGGCTCCAGCGACTTCCAGACCGAACTGGGCCGCTTCAACATCGAGGTCAACATCACGCCGCACCGGCTCTGCGGCCACGTCTTCGAGGAGCTGCGCGAGGAGATCGACACCGGGCTGCGCTACGCCGACCGGCGGGCGGCCGAGGCGGGCGCCCGGATCGTCATGGTGGGCATCCTGCCGACCCTGGAGCACGCCCACACCGGGCTGGACGCGATGAGCCACAACCAGCGGTACAGCCTGCTCAGCGACCAGATCCTGGCCGCCCGCGGGGAGGACATCGCGCTGGACATCGAGGGGGTCGAGCACCTCCAGCTGGAGTCCATCACCATGGTGGCCGAGGCCGCCGCCACCTCGCTCCAGCTGCACCTCCAGGTGACCCCGGAGCGGTTCTCCTCGGTGTGGAACGCGGCCCAGGCGATCTGCGGGCCGCAGCTCGCGCTCGGCGCCAACTCGCCGTTTTTGTTCGGGCGGGAGCTGTGGCGGGAGACCCGTCCGGTGCTCTTCCAGCAGGCCTGTGACACCCGTACGGCGGAGCTCAAGGCGCAGGGCGTGCGCCCGATCACCTGGTTCGGCGAGCGCTGGGTGGACTCGGCGTACGACCTGTTCGAGGAGAACCTGCGGTACTTCCCCGCGCTGCTGCCGATCTGCGACGACGAGGACCCGCTGAAGGTGCTGTCCTCCGGCGGCGCGCCCAGGCTCGCCGAGATGAGGCTGCACAACGGGACCATCTACCGCTGGAACCGCCCGGTGTACGACATCGCGGGCGGGGTGGCGCACCTGCGGGTGGAGAACCGGGCACTGCCGGCCGGGCCGACGGTGGCCGACACGCTGGCCAACGCCGCCTTCTACTACGGGCTGGTGCGGGTGCTCGCCGAGCAGCCCCGGCCGATCTGGACCAGGCTGCCGTTCGAGCGGGCGGACGAGAACTTCCAGCAGGGCGCCCGGTACGGCATCGACGCGGTGTTCCAGTGGCCGCGTTCCGGGCGGGCCGGGCGCGGCGGGCTGCAGACCGTGTCCGCCGTCGACCTGGTGCTGAACGAGCTGCTCCCGATGGCCCACCAGGGCCTCGACGAGTGGGGCGTGGAGCCCGCCGACCGGGACCGCTACCTGGGCATCATCGAGCAGCGCTGCCTGCGCCGCACCAACGGCGCGTCCTGGCAGGTCGCGACCTTCCACCGGCTGCGCGAGCAGTACGGGATGGACCGGCCGGCCGCGCTCGCGGCGATGACCAGGCGCTACGCCGAGCTGATGCGCGGCGGCGAGCCGGTGCACACCTGGCCGGTGGGCTGACCGCGGGGACCGGCCTCCCCGCCGGGGCCGGCCGCGGGGGACCGGCCTCCCCGCCGGGGCTGATCGGCGGTTGTGTCAGGATGATCGCTCCGGCGGTCGGCCGACGGCCGGAGCGACCGCCCGTCCGCTGGAGCCCCCGTGACCACCGTCCCGACCGCGCCGGAGACGGCGAAGCCCATCCGTCGGCTGTTCGGCGCGGAGCTGCTGATCGTCCTCGGCCTCTCCCTCGGGGCCAGCGGGATCGGCGCGCTGATCAGCTTCGCCGGCTCGCTCACCGAACCGCTCAAGCTGGGCCAGCAGGTCGCCACGCTGAACGGCTCGCGGGCGCCCGGGCGGCCCTGGCTGGACCTCACCTGGCAGCTGTACTACATCGGGCGCGGACTGATGCCGGTGGCGCTGGTCGGCTACCTGCTGGTGCGCGAGGGGGTCGCGCCGCGGGTGCTGGGCTTCGACCTCGGGCAGAAGCTGCGCGACCTGGGGCGGGGCGCCGCCGTCGCGGCCGCGATCGGCGGGTCGGGGCTGGCGCTCTACCTGGCGTCGCAGGCGGCCGGGTACAACCTGACGGTGGCGCCGTCCGGGCTGCCGGACGTGTGGTGGCGGGTACCGGTGCTGGTGCTGTCGGCCTGGCAGAACGCCATCCTGGAGGAGGTCGTCGTCCTCGGCTACCTGCTGCGCCGGCTGGGGCAGCTGGGGTGGTCGTGGCCGGCGGCGGTGGTGGCGAGTTCGGTGCTGCGCGGCTCGTACCACCTGTACCAGGGGGTCGGCGGGCTGGTCGGCAACATGGTGATGGGCGTGGTGTTCTGCCTGCTGTACCGGCGCTGGGGGCGGGTGATGCCGCTGGTGGTGGCGCACGCGCTGATCGACACGGTGGCCTTCGTCGGGTACGCGCTGCTGGCCGGGCACGTCAGCTGGCTGCCGACCCCTTGAGCGGGACGTGGGTGCGCGGCGGACGGGCGAGCAGTCGCTCGACGTGCCGGCGTTCCAGGCCCTGGCCGGGGTCGACGGGCAGCAGCAGGCGGTCCCGGCGCCACAGGGCGCGGCGGACCAGCCGCGGCGGGATGACGTCGTCCACCCAGGCGAACGGCCGGCCCTCGGCGTAGCGCAGCAGCGGGGCCCACTTGGCGGCGGAGAGCAGCTCCATCAGCGGGACGCGCGGGTCACCGGGCTGCGGGACGTAGCCGGTGAAGGTGACCACGGGGAGCGGGTCCAGCCCGATCGCCGGGGCGATGTGGGTGTTGGCGTGCTCCTCCCAGGTGGTCGCCCACACGAGGTCGTACGTTCCGGCGAGCTCGCGCAGCCAGGCGCCGTGCCGGGCGGACAGCAGGACGGTGTAGCCGAACAGGGTGTGGGCGTCGAACCCGGAGTCCGGGTGCGGGCGGACCGGGTTCAGGACGCCGTCGACGTCCAGGAACAGCAGTGGCTTCGGCACCGGTGGCCTCTCGGATACGGTGGTGTTTCCCGACTGTTCGGACGACCCTCGCACACCTCCGGTTGCTCACGGGTGGGCGCACGCGGGGCGCACGGGGCGCTCAGGGGGTGGGCGCGGGCTCGCTGACGGGCACCGGTGCGTCCGTCGTGCTCCGACGGCTCAGCCGGCGCACCTGCGGATCCAGCAGGACCACCGCGCTGAGCACCAGACAGGCGACGGCGCACGCCCAGAGCGCGCCGGACAGGCCGAGCGTCACGGCGGCGGGGCCGGCCAGCGCGGTGCCGACCGGGGCCAGGGAGTAGGAGCCGAGTTCGTCGTACGCGGTGACCCGGGAGAACATCTCCTCGGGTATCTCCTGCTGGAGCGCGACCATCCAGTTGACGCCGAAGACGGTGACGCCGACGCCGGACAGGAACATCGCGACGACCAGCAGCGGCAGCGGCACCTCGGCGGCGAGGGCCACGGCGGGCAGGCCGAACAGGAAGACCCCCCAGTTGCCGGCCAGCAGGATCCGGCGGGGCCGCCAGCGGGTCATCAGCACGCCGGTGGCCACCAGGCCGACGCCGTAGGCGGACATCGCCAGGCCCCAGGCGCCGGCGCCGCCGAGCCGCTCCTTGGCGGCCGTCGGCCCGTAGACCGACTCCACCGCGTTGACGCAGGCGACCAGCACGGAGAACTGGAGCACGATCACCCGGAGCCAGCGGCGGGAGGCGAACTCCCGCCAGCCCTCGCGCAGGTCGCGCAGCATGCTGCCGCCGGTGGGCGCGGGGCCCCGGTCCGGCTCCAGGAAGAAGCGGAGGGCGGCGGCGACCAGGAAGCACAGGGCGTCCACCGCGAGCACCCAGCCGGGGCCGACGGCGGCGGTGAGGGCGCCGCCGAGGGCGGCACCGCCGATCTGGGAGGCGTTGAGGCCCATCCGGAAGACCGCGAAGGCACGGGCGGCGTGCTCCTGCGGGACGGCCTGCATGATCATGCCGCCGGAGGCGGGGGTGTAGAGGGCGTAGCCGGCCCCGCCGGCCGCGGAGAGCGCCAGCATCTGCCAGAGCCGGACGTCCCCGGTCAGCACCAGCGCGGCCAGGACGGCCTGGGAGAGCCCGCTGAACACGTTGGCGGCGACCATGATCAGGTGGCGCGGCAGCCGGTCGGCGAGGGTGCCGCCGATCACCAGGAGCAGCACGGTGGGCACCAGCCGGGCGGCGGTGACGTAGCCGACCTCGGTGGTGGTGCCGCCGGTGCCGAGTACGGCGAAGGCGGTCGCGATGGGGGCGCCGGCGTTGCCGAGGCCGCTGATCACGGTGGCGGCGGTCTGGACGCGGAAGTTGCGGCTCGCCCAGGCGAAGCGGCGCGGGGTCGGGGTCGGGAGCGGGGTCGGGAGCGGGGTCGGCACCCGGCGACTATGCCGTGGGGTCGTACGGGTGTCCATCGCCTTTCCCCGCACAGCCGCCGGAGCGCGGGGTTTCAGCCGAGGTGGCCCCGGAGGAAGGTGAGGGTCCGGCGCCAGGCGATCCGGGCCTGGAGCGGGTCGTGGGTGCCGATCAGGTTCTCGTCGTTCATGAAGGCGTGCCCGGCCGGGTAGAAGTGGATCTCCGGGCGGACGTCGGTGGCCTCGCCGATCCGGATCGCGGCCTCGTCCACGGCGGTCATCGGGATCGAGCCGTCCAGCTCGCCGAAGTGGCCGAGCACATGGGCGGTCAGACCGCGGTAGTCGAAGTCCGGATCGGGCGGCAGGCCGTAGAACGGGACCACGGCGGCCACCTTGTCGCCGGCCCGGGAGGCCAGCAGCAGGGCGAAGCCGCCGCCCATGCAGAAGCCGACCACGCCGACCGCGTCACCGACCACGCCGTCCAGGGCGAGCAGGTGGTCGACGGCCCCGGCCAGGTCCTCCACCGCCCGGTCGACCGGGAGCTCGCGCTTGAACCGGGCGGCCTCGGAGCCGTCGTGGGTGGTGGCGCCGCCGAACAGGTCGGGAGCCAGGACGGTGAACCCCTCGGCGGCGAAGCGGTCGGCCATGTCGGCGATGTGCGAGGTGAGCCCCCACCACTCCTGCACCACCACCAGCCCCGGCCCGACCCCCTGCGGCGGGCGGGCCAGGTATCCGTGCGCGGTGCGGCCGTTGCTCGGGAAGGTGACGTTCTGCCGGGAGCCGCCCTGGTCAGGCATGGCTTCCTCTCGGTGGGTCGGGCCGCGTGCGGCGGGGGTTCGGCGGGGCGGGCCGGGTCAGCCCATCTCTTCCAGGGCACGGCCCTTGGTCTCCTTGATGCAGAAGACCACGAACGGGACGGAGAGCAGGGCGAAGGCCGCGTAGATGACGTACGTCGCCGAGAGGTTCCAGTCGGCGAGGTCCGGGAAGCTGACGGTGATCGCCCAGTTGGCGATCCACTGCGCCGAGGCGGCGACGGACAGCGCCAGCGCGCGGATCCGGTTGGGGAACATCTCGCCGAGCAGGACCCAGACCACCACGCCCCAGGAGAAGGCGAAGCAGAGCACGAAGACGTGCGCGGCGATCAGGGCGACGGTGGCGTGGGTGTTGTCCAGGGTGGCGGTGTCGCCGGTGCCCACCCGGTAGGAGAACGCCCAGGCGGCGGTGCCCAGCGCGGCCGCCATGCCGATCGAGCCCGCCAGGGCGAGCGGCTTGCGGCCGATCCGGTCCACCAGGGCCATCGCGATCACCGTGCCGATCACGTTGATGATCGAGGTGGAGAGGCTGATCAGCAGCGAGTTGGACTCGTTGATGCCGACCGACTGCCACAGGAAGGACGAGTAGTAGAAGATCACGTTGATGCCGACGAACTGTTGGAAGACGGAGGCGCCGATGCCGACCCAGACGATCGGCAGCAGACCGAAGCGCCCGCCGAGCAGGTCCTTGAGCCGGGGCTTGTGGGAGGACTCCAGCACCGCGCGGATCTCCGCCACCCGGGCGTCCAGGTCCACGCCCTCGCCCTCCACCTCGACCAGCACCTTGCGGGCCTGCGGCTCGCGGTGGTCGGCGATCAGGAAGCGCGGCGACTCCGGGATGGCGAGCGCCATCAGCCCGTACACCAGGGCCGGGATGGTCTCGACGCCTAGCATCCACTGCCAGGCCTGGACGCCGCCGAGGTGGTTGGTGGACTCGCCGCCGGCCGCCTGGTTGAGGGCCCAGTTGGCGAGCTGGGAGACGGTGATGCCGAGCACGATCGCCATCTGCTGGAAGGAGGCGAGCCGGCCTCGGTAGGCGGTCGGGGCGACCTCGGCGATGTAGGTGGGGGCGATCACCGAGGCGATGCCGATCGCGATGCCGCCGACGACGCGCCAGGTGGCGAGGATCTCGATGTTCGGCGGGAACATCGAGCCGATGCCGCTGGCCGCGAACAGCACGGCGGCCAGCAGCATCGTGCGGACCCGGCCGAGGTGGTCGGCCAGCCGGCCGGCGATCACCGCCCCCACCGCCGAGCCGAGCAGGGCGATGGCCACCACGAAGGCGGTGGTGCCGTGGCCGACCCCGAAGTGCTTCTGGATGCCCGTCACGGCGCCGTTGATCACCGCGCTGTCGTAGCCGAACAGGAAGCCGCCCATGGCGGCGGCCGCCGAGATGAACACCACGTGGCCGAGGTGGGCCTCGCCGGCCGCCCGTTGGCTGTTGACCGATGACACGCGCGCTCCCGGGGGTCGACGGGCCCGCTCCGACGCCGAGTGGGCAGGGCTCGTCTCACATTCGATCAGCGCGGCGGCCGCCGTGCGCGGGTTGGCGGCCGACCGGGTGATCCTGGGTCAGCCGGTGGTGCGCGGTCCGGTGGCGCGCGGGGCGTCGGTGCGCCGCCGGTGACGGCGGAGCAACTGGGCACGGGCGGCGGCGTACTGGTCGCGGCCGCGCCCCGGGCCGTCGGCGCGCTCGGCGAGCCGGTCGGCGATCGCGTACTGCGCCTCGGCCGGCTTCTTGTCGTCGTACTTGAACTTGGCCCGCACCTCGTCGACCGTCAGCCGGAGCCCGCGCAGTCCGGGCAGCTGCCGGGCCAACTCGCCCTCGCCCGGTACCACCCGGACCTCCGGCGTCTCGGGCTGGAAGTGCGCCAGCTGACGGTTGAGGATCTCCGCCTTGCCGGCCGCGGACTCCACCACCTCGGCGGTGCAGTGGAAGTGGACCGAGGCGTAGTAGCTGGTGGGTGTACCCGGTGCGCCGCGCCAGTGGCCCGGGGCGAAGGCGTAGCCGTCGGTGACCGCGAGGGTGACCTTCGGATCGGCTCGGACGGCGGCCAGCAGCGGGTTGGGCGCGGCGAGGTGGAGCAGGATCTCGCCGCGCTCGACGTCCAGCAGGAAGTGGGTCGGGACCAGCACCGGGCCCTCGCCGGGGCCGCCGTTGGCGGCGAGCAGGCCGAAGTCGCGGCCCTCGGCGAGCCAGGCGCGCCACTCGGCCTCGTCGCCGCGGTCCCAGGATCGGATCAGCACGGAGGTGCCTCCCGTCAGCGGGGGTAGCCGCGCAGGTGCGCGGGGAGCGGGACGGTGGTGCCGGGGTGCGGCTCGGGGGTGCCGTGCACGGTGGTGACCGGGATCAGGCCGGACCAGTGCGGCAGGCCGACGTCCTCCGGGTCGTCGTCGGCGGCGTCATCGCGGGTCTTGGCCGAGACCTCGTCCAGCTCCAGCCGGAGGACGGCGGTGGCGGCCAGCTCCTTGGCGTTCGCCGGACGGACCTCGGCGGAGCGCCCCGGCACCGCGTGGTCGACCAGCGCGGCGAGCGCGACGTCCAGTTCCTCGGGGTCGGTGACCTGGTGCGCGGTGCCGTGGGCGACCACCGAGCGGAAGTTCACCGAGTGATTGAACGCGGACTTGGTCAGCACCAGTGCGTCGACCTGGGTGACGGTGACGCAGACCGGCATGCCCTGCTCGCCGGAGGCGTTGCGCATCGGACGGCTGCCGGTGGAGCCGTGGACGTAGAGCCGGCTGCCGACCCGGGCGAAGATCGTCGGCAGGACCACGGGGGCGCCGTCGACCACGAAGCCGAGGTGGCAGATGTAGGCACTGTCGAGGATGGCGTGGATCGCCTCCTGCTCCCAGGTGGCCCGCTCCCGGTAACGGGTGGGCGTGGTCCTGGGGGTGCGGGAGTAGGCGGGCGAACCTTCCGGACTGGCTGACATGACATCCTCTACGTACTAGTGCATAATTTGCTTTGTGCTAGGAGACTATCCGCTGAAAGGGCGACGCGCCAGCGAGATCGCGGCCCACATCGAGCAGGGCGTGAGCAGCGGGCAGCTCTCCCCCGGCACCGCGCTGCCCCCGCTGCGCGATCTCGCCGCCGAACTGGGCGTCAACCCCAACACCGTCGCCGCGGCCTACCGGCTGCTGCGCGACCGCGGCGTGATCGAGACCGCAGGACGCAAGGGCAGCCGCATCCTGCCCAGGCCCGCGCTCACCCCGCGCGACCAGATCCGCATCCCCGTCCCGCCGCACGCCCGCGACCTGTCCACCGGCAACCCCGACCCGGCCCTGCTGCCCGACCTCACCCCGGCCCTCGCGGCCGCCGCCGAGGCCGCCCGCACCGACCCGGTGCTGTACGGGCACGCCGCCGTCGACCCGCAGCTGCTCGCGCTCGCCCGCGCCTCCTTCGAGGCCGACGGCCTGCCCGGCGGCCCGATCGCCGTCGCCTCCGGCTCGCTGGACACCATCGAACGGATCCTCGGCGCCCGGCTGCGCCCCGGCGACGCGGTGGCCGTCGAGGATCCGGGCTGGGGCAGCCTGCTCGACCTGCTGCCCGCACTGGGGCTGAAGCAGGTGCCCGTCCGGCTGGACGACGAGGGCCCGCTGCCGGAGGCACTGGCCGCCGCGCTGGCCGAGGGCGTCCGGGCCGTGGTGGTCACCAGCAGGGCGCAGAACCCGACCGGGGCGGCGCTCACCGCGCGGCGGGCCGAGGCGCTGAAGGCCGTCCTGGCGGAGCACCCCGGGGTGCTGCTGATCGAGGACGACCACGGGCACGGCATGGTCGACCAGTCGTACCACCCGCTGGTCGGCGCCGGCACCCGGTACTGGGCGGTGGTGCGCTCGGCGGCCAAGGCGTACGGGCCGGACCTGCGGGTCTCGGTGGCGGTCGGCGACCCGGAGACGATCGGACGGGTGGCCGGCCGGATGCGACTGGGCGCCGGCTGGGTCAGCCACCTGCTGCAGCGCACCGTCGCGGAGCTGTGGCGCGCCGACGCCGCGCCGGCGGACCGGGTGGCCGCCGCGTACCGGGCCCGACGGGACGCGCTGCTGGGCGAGCTGGCGGCCCGTGGGATCGCGGCGCACGGGCGGAGCGGTCTGAACGTCTGGGTGCCGGTGCCGGACGAGACGTCGGTGCTGGCGGCGCTGGTGCAGCGCGGCTGGGTCGCGGCGCCCGGCGTGCGGTACCGGATCCAGTCGCCGCCCGGGCTGCGGTTCACCACGGCGCGGCTGGAGGCGGCGCAGGCGCGGGAGCTGGCGGAGGACCTGGCGGCGGTGCTCGGGGCGGGCGGGGGCGGGTCGCGGCTGGTCTGAGGCCCGGGTGGGGGAGTTCCGGGGCGGGTGACGGGTCCCGGGGCGGGTGAGTTCCGGGGCAGGTGAGGGGTCTCGGGGCGGGTGAGTCCTGGGGTGGGTGGGGCAGGTGTGGTGGGTGTGAACCGCGGGCGGCGTCCGGTCGTCGCCCGCACGCCTGGTCTGAACCCGGCGGTAACAAATGCGGAAACCTCCCGCAGACGCCTAGCGGTAGCCAGCGCGAGCATGTCATGTTCTTCGCGCCACCGGCCGGCGGCCCACCCTCACCCTGGCGTCTTCCCGTTCCCCATGCCTCGGGAAGACCGAGCCGCAGGAGTTCCGCAGTGCCCGAGAACCGTTCGAGCATCACCCGCAGTACCCCGCGAACCTCCCGACGGCTGCTCGCCGCAGCCCTCGCCCTCCCGCTGGCCGTCGCGGGCCTGGCCGTCGCTTCCCCGGCCTCCGCCGCGACGTCCGCGCCGGCGGCCGTGCCGCCCGGACCCACCGCCAGCGTCACGCTCGGTGACAGCTACATCTCCGGCGAGGCCGGCCGCTGGAAGGGCAACTCGGCCGGCACCAGCGGCAGCCGCAACGGCACCGACCGGGCCTGGACCGGCAGTTCGTACGACGCCTCGCGGGTCTACGGCGCCACCGCCGCGAGCGGGTGCGACCGCTCGGACGTCGCCGAGGTGCTCAGCGCCTCGACCGGGGCCCAGAGCGAGATCGACCTGGCCTGCTCCGGCGCCGTCAGCGCGAACGTCTTCCGCGCCTCCAACGGCGGCCAGTCGTTCAAGGGCGAGGCGCCGCAGGCCGACCAACTCGCCACCGTCGCACGGCAGAACAACGTCAAGCTGATCACCCTGTCGATCGGCGGCAACGACCTGGGCTTCTCGGACGTCATCGCCGACTGCGTGAAGGACTACCTGATCTGGTACTCCTACTGCCACTCCTCCGCGCAGTCCCAGATCGACGACAGGATGCCTGCGGCGATGGCCGGGGTCGGCAAGGCGATCGACGAGGTCCGCGCGGTGATGGCCGACGCCGGCTACGCCCGGTCCGACTACCGCCTGGTGCTGCAGTCCTACCCGTCGCCGATCCCGCGCAGCGCCGAGATGCGCTACCCGGAGAGCGGCTGGACCCGCTCCAACACCGGCGGCTGCCCGTTCTGGGACGGGGACGCCGACTGGGCCCGCGACTCGATGGTGCCGCAGATCTCCCAGGCACTGGCGGGCGTCGCCGCCGCCAAGGGCGCGCAGTTCCTGGACCTGTCGGACATGCTGCAGGGCCGCGAGGTCTGCTCGACGGCCACCAGGCAGCCGACCACGAGCGCCGGCCCGTCCGCGACCACCAGCGAGTGGGCGCGGTTCCTGGACGGCGGGCTCAACTCCACCCAGGGCGTGCTGCAGGAGTCGATGCACCCCAACTACTACGGCCAGCAGGCGGCCGGACGCTGCCTGACGCTGCTGTGGGCGCGTCCGAGCGGTGACTACGCGTGCCACAACACGGCCGGGCAGGACGCGAGCGGGATGTACCTCACCGCGCGGTGACCACGGTGACCGTCCGGTGACCGCGTGATCCGGCGCCCCCGCGGCCTTGGCGGCGGGGGCGCCGTACGGCTGCGCTCAGCCCTTGGCGAGCAGCGACTGGGCGTGCGCGCGGACCTGATCCTTCGTCAAGTACGCGTCGGTGTACTCGAAGTCCTGCAGCCGGGCGGGCTGGCGGGCGAGGAAACCGGTGCGGACGAAGTCGTCGCCGGCGGTCGCGTTGAGCAGCCAGTTGGCGCCCACCCGGAACTTGGCCGCGTTGGTGCGCATCGCCATCAGGTGGTAGCCGCGCGCCACCAGCTGGGCGGGCACCCCGCGCAGCTCCACGCCGAGCGGCTTGGAGACCGCGTCCTTGCCGCCGAGGTCGACCACCAGTCCCAAGTCCTTGTGGTAGTACGGCTCCAGCGGGCGGCCGTGGAGCGCGGCGATCACGTTGTTCGCCACCACGCGGCCCTGGCGGGCGGAGTGCTGGGCGGTCGGCGGGCAGACCGCGCCGTCGCCCTTGGCGAGATCGGGGACGGCGGCGGCGTCGCCGAGCGCGAACACGTCCTCGAACTGGGGCACCCGCATCTCCGCCGTCACGGCGAGCCGGCCGCGCACCGTCTCGGCGTCCAGGGTGCCGATCAGCGGGCTCGCGGCCACGCCGGCGGTCCAGATCAGGGTGCGGCAGGGCAGCACCCGGCCGTCGGTGAACTTGACGGTCTCGGCGCCGACTTCGGCCACCGAAACGCCCAGCGACACCTCGATGCCGCGGTCGCGCAGCACCTCCAGGGCGGCCTCGCCGAGCGGGTCGCCGAGCTCCGGCATCAGCTTCGGGGCGATGTCGATCAGGTGCCACTTGATCTGCCGCGCGTCCAGGCGCGGGTAGCGGTAGGCGGCGGCGGTGGTGAGGCGCTGGAGGCAGGCGGCCGTCTCGGTGCCCGCGTAGCCGCCGCCGACCACCACGAACTGGAGCCGGGACTCGCGTTCCTTCTGGTCCAGGGTGGCGGAGGCGAGGTCGAGTTGGGCGATCACGTGGTCGCGGACGTAGGCCGCCTCGGCGAGCGTCTTCATGCCGCGGGCGTAGTCGGTGAGGCCGGGGATGTCGAAGGTACGGGTGACGCTTCCGGGGGAGAGCACCAGGTAGTCGTACTTCTGCGCGACCACCTCGTCGGTGATCTTGCGGACGACGCACACCTTGGAGGCCGGGTCCACACCGATGGCGCCGCCGGGGACGATGTGGGTGCGGCGAAGCGTGCGGCGCAGGGAGACGGCCACGGACTGCGGGGTCAGGACGCCGGCCGCGACATGGGGGAGGAGGGGGAGGTAGAGCTGGTAGCTGAACGGCGTGACCAGCGAGATCTCGGCCTCCGACGGTGACAGCTTGTGTTCGAGGCGGCGGGCGCACTCCAGGCCGGCGAAGCCACCGCCCACGATCAGGATCCGAGGTCGTTCCATCGCTCATCCCTTTGCCGTGAAGGTCCCCATTACTGTCCGCCACACTCGCACGGAGCAGCGGGGGCTGCCACCGGGGCGGGGCCGTGGGGGTGGGGAGGGCGAAGGGGGCGGGGAGGGGTTGGAGGGGCGGGGCTGCCACCGGGCGGGGCCGTGGGGGAGGGGAAGGGGGACGGGGGACGGGGCGGGATCGGAGGGGCGGGGCTGCCACCGGGCAGGGGTCGCCGGGGTGGCGAGGGAGGTGGGGCGGCGGCGTCGGGGCGGTGACACCGATAAGCTGTCGGCCGTGCTACCCGAGGTGACGGCGATCCGGTACGTGACGCCACTGCGAGAAGGCGGCTCGATGCCGGGCCTGGTCGAGGCCGACGATCGGCGGCTGTACGCGCTGAAATGGGTCGGCGCTGCGCAGGGCCGCAAGGCACTGGTCGCGGAGGTGCTGGCCGGCGAGCTCGGTCGGCGGCTCGGGCTGCCGGTGCCGGAGCTGGTGACGATCGACCTGGACCCGGTGCTCGCGCGCAGCGAGCCGGACCACCAGATCCAGGACCAGATGCGGGCCAGTGGCGGGACCAACCTCGGGATGGCCTTCGTCAGCGGCGCGCTCAACTTCGACCCGCTCTGCTTCGAGGTGGACCCGGAGCTCGCCGGGCAGGTGCTCTGGTTCGACGCGCTGATCGGCAACGTCGACCGCTCCTGGCGCAACCCCAACCTGCTGGTGGCGACCGGCGGGCTGCGGCTGATCGACCACGGCGCGAGCCTGATCTTCCACCACAACTGGCCGGGCGCGGCCTCCTGGGTCCGCCGTCCGTACGACGCCTCCGACCACGCGCTGCTGCGGGCCCGGCCGGACCTGGCGGCGGCCGACAAGGAGCTCGCGCCGCTCGCCGAGGCGGCGATCGAGGGCGCGGTGGCGCAGATCCCCGAGGTCTGGCTGGTGGACGAGTTCGGCTTCGACTCGCCCGACGAGGTGCGCGCCGCGTACCGCGCCCAGCTGACCGAGCGACTGGTCGGTCCGCGGGACTGGCTGCCGGAGGTGCCCGCATGACCGACCACACGCTGTCCACGCCGTCCCCGGTGTCGGCGCTGCCGGCCACCGTCGAACTGCACGACTACGAGTACGCCGTGATCCGCGCGGTGCCGAGGGTCGAGCGCGGCGAGTGCGTCAACGTCGGAGTGCTGCTGTACTGCCGGCAGAGTTCGCACCTGGCCGCCCGTACCCACCTGGACCAGGCCCGGCTGCTGGCGCTGGACCCGGTGGCGGACGTCCAGGGCGTGCGGCGGGCGCTGCACGGGATCGAGGCGGTCTGCCAGGGTGGCCCGCAGGCCGGTCCGGCGGCGGGGGACAGCGCCGGGCAGCGGTTCCGCTGGCTGACCGCGCCGCGCAGCGCGATCGTCCAGCCGGGGCCGGTGCACACCGGGCTGACCGCGGACCCAGAGACGGAGCTGCGGCGGCTGTTCGACCAGCTGGTGCTCTGACGCCGGGGGGCTCCGGGGCGGCTCGTCGACGGTTGCCGTGGTCAAAGCTTGAGTTGCTGAAGGACCTGGCCGTACCCTGGCCCCATGGGTTCGACAGCGACGACGACCGTACCGACCAACGCCGAGTTGATGGAGGCGTTGGCCGCCGTCGGTGCCGCGTACTTCCAGGACTTCGCGGCGGCCGCGGCCCGGCACGGGCTCTCCTCCTCGCAGGCCAAGGCGCTCGGCGCCGTGCAGGAGCCGGTGCCGATGCGGGCGCTGGCCGGCCGACTGGGCTGTGACGCGTCGAACGTCACCGGGATCGTGGACCGGCTGGAGTCGCTGGGCCTGGCCAACCGGGAGGCGGCGGCCGGTGACCGCCGGGTGAAGATCGTGGTGATCACGGCCGAGGGCAGGGAGATCCTGAACCGCATCCGCGGCGAGATGGCCCGGACCCACCAGGCCTTCGAGGCGATGGACGACGAGCAGCGGATCGCGCTGCACTCCATCTGCGTCCAGGTGCTGCCGGTGCTGGCCGGCCGTACGGGCGGCGCGCAGTAGGTGCGAGCCCGCTGCCCGCGCCGCCCGCGTGTGCTGCCGGTCAGAGCAGCCCGGCGAACTCCGGTGGCAGCGGGCGCCGGTGGAGCAGGGTGAGGGAGCGGGTGGCCCGGGTCAGCGCGACGTAGAGGTCGCGCGGCGCGAGTCCGGCCGGCTCGACCACGACCACCGTGTCGAACTCCAGCCCCTTGGCGTCCGCGACGGTGAGGGCGCCCAGCTCCGCGGCCAGCGCATCCGGGGCGATCACGCCCGACGTGCCGGGGCCGCCGGGCAGCCGGGTGAGCGCCGCGGCGAAGTCGCCGTCCGGGACGGGGACGGCGCGGGGCCGTTCGGTGCCCGGGCGGATGGACTCGGGCGGTCGGTGGCCGGGGACGGCGGTGCGCAGGACGGCGGTGGCGAGGGCCATGACGGGCTCCGGCGTGCGGTAGTTGACGGTCAGCCGCTCCTCGCGCCAGCGGCCGGGCAGGTGCGGGTCGAGCATCTCGGCCCAACTGCGGGCACCGGCGGGCGATCCGGTCTGGGCGAGGTCCCCCACGATGGTGAGCGAGTTGGTCGGCACGCGCCGCAGGACGGCGCGCCAGGCCATGGCGGACAGCTCCTGCGCCTCGTCCACGACGACGTGGCCGTACGCCCAGGTGCGGTCGGCGGCGGCGCGTTCGGCGGTGGAGCGGTACGGGCCGTCGTCGCGGAAGCGCTCGGCCAGGGCGGCGGAATCCAGCAGGGCGTCGCCGGTCTGCCCGGTGATGGTCAGCACGCCCTGGGCGAAGGCGAGTTCGTCCGGGTCTTCGTCCGTCGGGGTGGACTCCCGTGCCGTGCCGAGGAGTTCGGCGGCCTCGTCGAGCAGCGGGACGTCCTCGACCGTCCAGTCGGAGCCGGGCGGACGGAGCAGGGCGGCTGCCTGCTCGGGGGCCGTCTCGGTGAGCAACTCCCGGTCGGTGAGCAGCCGTTCGAGCAGCTGTTGGGGGGTGAGGCGGGGCCAGAGCGGGTCGAGCGCGGCGCGGACGTCCGGCCGTTCCCACAGCTCGCGCGGGGCGTAGTGCGCCTCCTCGTCGTCGTAGGGGCGGCCGAGGGTGAGCGCCTGGGCGATGGCGAGGGCGTCGAGCAGGGTGCTCAGGTAGAAGCCGCGGGCCCGGTTGTGCGGCAGCCGCAGGCCGCGGGCGGCGTCCCGGGCCTCGGCGCAGGCCCGGGCGGAGACCCGCAGCCCCTCGCCGAGGTCCAGGCCGTCGGCGGGGGCCGTCTGGTGGGCGGCCAGGGCGCGGCGCAGGACGCCGGCCATCCAGGGGCCGCCCTTGGCGAAGGCGGTGGCGGGCGCGTCGGTGCCGGTGGAGGCGAGGCCGGGGACGAGTTCGCCGACGGTGCGCAGCACCACCTCGGTCTCGCCGAGGGCGGGCAGCACCTGGTCGATGTACCGCAGGAAGCCGGGGTTGGGGCCGATCACCAGCACGCCCCGGCGTTCGAGTGCGGCGCGGTGGGTGAACAGCAGGTAGGCGGCGCGGTGCAGGGCGGCCAGCGTCTTGCCGGTGCCGGGGCCGCCCTGGACCACCAGGGCGCCGGGCAGCGGGGAGCGGATCACCCGGTCCTGTTCGGCCTGGATGGTGGCGACGGCGGTGCCCATCCGGCCGGTGCGCTCGCGGCCGAGGGCGGCGAGCAGTGCGGCCTCGCCGACCAGGCCGCGCCGGCCGGACTCGTCCAGCCCGGCGAGGTCCAGCGCCTCGTCGTCCAGCCCGGTGAGGGTGCGGCCCCGGGTGTGCAGGTGGCGGCGGCGCACGACGGGGCCCGGCCGGGCGGGGGTCGCGGTGTAGAAGGGGCGGGCGGCCGGGGTGCGCCAGTCGAGCAGCAGCGGCTCGTAGGACTCGTCGGTCAGGCCGGTGCGGCCGATGTAGTGGACGGTGCCGTCGCGCTCGTCGAGCCGGCCGAAGCACAGGCCGCGCTCGACCGCGTCCAGCCGGGCCGCGTGGCGGGCGGCCTCGCGGGCGCGCACCTCGCGCTCCAGCCGGGCCTGGTGGGTGCCGCCCGGGGCGGCACCGTCGTGGGCGCCGTCGGCGGTGCGGCGGGCCCGTTCGCGCACGGTGTCCAGCCGGGCGTAGAGCCGGGTGAGGTGGGCCTGCTCGGTACGCAGGGCCGCGGCGAGGGCGTCGCCGGGGTCCTGCGCGGCCGCTGGAAGTTCGCTCATCGGTGTGGTATCCTTGCGGTGAGAAGGCTGTGGAGTGTCATCTGAAAGGCGCTCAAGTGACCGAGCCTACCCCATCCGCCGACGTTCGGCGTGACCTCGGCTGTTACTCTTGCGAAGCGTGAGCGCGAAGCCCCAGATCCCCAATGTCCTGGCCTCCCGGTACGCCTCGGCGACCCTGGCCCAGCTGTGGTCCCCCGAGCACAAGGTGGTCCTCGAGCGCCACCTGTGGCTCGCCGTCCTGAAGGCCCAGCAGGACCTCGGCGTCGAGGTTCCGGCCAATGCCGTCGCCGACTACGAGCGGGTGATCGACCAGGTCGACCTCGGCTCGATCGCCGCCCGTGAGCGGGTCACCCGCCATGACGTGAAGGCCCGGATCGAGGAGTTCAGCGAACTCGCCGGGCACGAGCAGATCCACAAGGGCATGACCTCCCGGGACCTGACCGAGAACGTCGAGCAGCTCCAGATCCGCCAGTCCCTGGAGCACGTGCGCGACCGCACGGTGGCCGTGCTGGTGCGCCTGGCCACGTTGGCCGCCCAGCACTCCGAGCTGGTCATGGCCGGCCGCTCGCACAACGTGGCCGCGCAGGCCACCACCCTGGGCAAGCGGTTCGCCTCGATCACCGACGAGCTGCTGGTCGCCTTCCGTCGCCTGGAGGAGCTGATCGCCCGCTACCCGCTGCGCGGGATCAAGGGCCCGGTCGGCACCGCCCAGGACATGCTGGACCTGCTCGGCGGCGACACCGAGAAGCTGGCCGAGCTGGAGCGCCGGGTCGCCGGGCACCTCGGCTTCGATCACGTGCTGACCAGCGTCGGCCAGGTCTACCCGCGCTCGCTGGACTTCGAGGTGCTCACCGCCCTCGTCCAGCTGGCCGCGGCGCCGTCCAGCCTGGCCAAGACCATCCGCCTGATGGCCGGCCACGAGCTGGTCACGGAGGGCTTCAAGGAGGGCCAGGTCGGCTCCTCCGCGATGCCCCACAAGATGAACACCCGCTCCTGCGAGCGCGTCAACGGCCTGGCCGTCATCCTGCGCGGCTACGCCTCGATGACCGGCGAGCTGGCCGGCGACCAGTGGAACGAGGGTGACGTCTCCTGCTCGGTGGTGCGCCGGGTCGCGCTGCCGGACGCGTTCTTCGCCTTCGACGGCCTGCTGGAGACCTTCCTGACCGTCCTCGACGAGTTCGGCGCCTTCCCCGCCGTGATCGAGGCCGAGCTGGACCGCTACCTGCCGTTCCTCGCCACCACCAAGGTGCTGATGGGCGCGGTGCGCGCGGGCGTCGGCCGGGAGACCGGGCACGAGGTCATCAAGGAGCACGCCGTCGCCTCCGCGCTGGCGATGCGCGCGGGCGCCCGGGAGAACGAGCTGCTGGACCGGCTGGCCGCCGACGAGCGGATCCCGCTGGACCGGGCCGCGCTGGACGCGCTGCTGGCCGACAGGCTGTCCTTCACCGGCGCGGCCGGTGCCCAGGTCGCCGAGGTCGTCCGCCAGGTGGAGGCCGTCGCGGCCGCCTACCCGGAGGCCGCCAAGTACGCGCCGGCCGACATTCTCTGACGGGCAGCATTCCCTGACGTCCGGTCAGTTCTGGGTCGAGGGCCCCGCCGCCGAACCGGTGGCGGGACCCTCGCGCGTCGTGGGGACGTGGCCCGGGTCGAGCGGCGGGGCGGTGGGGCCGCACGGCCAGTCGCAGTTCGGCTCGGCCACCGGCTGCTCCTCGGGGGCGAGCACATTGCCCCGTACGGTCGCGGCGGCGATCAGCCCGCCGGCCACCAGGAGGCCCGCGCAGATCAGCATCGCGGTGTGGAAGGCGGAGTCGACCGAGGAGGGCACCCGGTAGGCGTCCCCGCTCAGTCCGGCCAGCGCCGGCAGGGCGGCCACCGCGAGCAGGCCGGCCGCGCGGGCGGCGGCGTTGTTGACCCCGCTGGCGATGCCGGCGTGCCGGACCTCGACGGCGGCCAGCACGGTCGCCGTCAGCGGTGCGACCAGCAGGGTCATCCCGCAGCCCATCACCGTGACGGCGGGCAGCACGTCCACCCAGTAGGAGGAGTCGGGGCCGATCCGCAGCATCAGCAGCACCCCGGCGGCGCACAGCATGGGGCCGACGGTCAGCGGGATGCGCGGGCCGATCCGCTTGCCGAGGCGTCCGGCGCGCGCGGACAGCAGCAGCATCAGGATGGTGATCGGCACCAGCGCGAAGCCCGAGACCAGCGGCGAGAAGCCGGACACGATCTGGAGCTGCACCACCAGCAGGAAGAAGACGCCGCTGAACGCCGCGTACACGCACAGGGTGACCAGGTTCACCGCGGTGAACAGCCGGGAGGAGAACAGCCCGAGCGGCAGCATCGGTTCGGGCGCGCGGCGTTCGACGACCACGAAGAGGACGCCGAGCACGACCCCGATCAACCCGCTGACCCAGACGGCGGGGGACAGGCCCTCGCCGGCCGCGGTCAGCGCGTAGGTGATCGCGCCGAGGGCGAGGGCGGCGAGCGCGGCGCCGAGCACGTCGAAGCGGCCGGTGGCGTCCTCGTCCCGGCTCTCCGGCACCGACCGGCCGGTGACCGCGATCACGGCGGCGGCGAGCGGCAGGTTCAGCAGGAAGATCCAGCGCCAGCCGGGGCCGTCCACCAACCAGCCGCCGAGGAAGGGGCCGACCGCCGCCGACACCCCGCCGAGTCCGGACCAGAGGCCGACCGCCGCCGAGCGGTCGTCGGGGTGGAAGACCGCCTGGAGCATGGCCAGCGAACCGGGGGTGAGCAGCGCCCCTCCGATGCCCTGGACGGCGCGGGCGGCGATCAGCACGTGGATGTTCGGTGCGGCGGCGCAGGCCGCGGAGGCGATGGCGAACCAGACCACGCCGATCAGGAAGACCTTGCGCCGCCCGTACCGGTCGCCGAGCGCGCCGCCGAGCAGGATCAGGCCCGCCAGGGTGAGCAGATAGGCGTTCAGGGTCCATTGCAGGGACGCCAGGGAGGCGCCGAGGTCGGCGCCGATCCGGGGCAGCGCGACGTTCACCACGGTGCCGTCGAGCATCGCCATGCTGGAGCCGAGCACCGTCGCCAGTAGTACCCAGCGACCCTGCGCGGTGCCCAGGCGCAGGGTGCCGGCCTCGGAGGTGGCCACGGGCGAATCCTGCGCTGCCGGGGCGCACGTGACAAGGGTCACCGGTGGGTGTGTTGACGATCCGCCGTGCGTGAACGGATGGATGCGCAGCGTCGCCGATCTCGGCGCAGGGTCGTGGATCAGTGGCGGGGGGTGAATGGATTGTGTACGCACTGTGGGCTCGGGCCTGCGGAGGGTCACGGGGGCGGGGGGGATGGTTGCCGTTTCAAGAGATCGACATTGCTTCACCCGAACGGATGGGTTTTAGTTCAGCGACCGCCCGGCCAGTCCGGACGGATCCACCGGGTGGAACGCCGAGTCCTGCCGCTGCCCGGTGGTTCGAAACGAACTCTGTACGGCAGGAGCGGGGGACCCACAGGTAAGTCGCCGGACCGGAGTTCGCGCCTCAGGGCGCGGGCGTCCAGGACCGGCTAGGGGTGAAGCCGCGCATGCGGCCGGGCAACTCCAGCCCGAACCCGACAGCTCACCTCGCAGGCGTCGGAGAGGAAACTTCCATGCCTGCTCAGGCTCGTCGTATCGCCCTGCCCCGCGCCGCCCGCATCGGCATCGCCACCGCCGTGACCGGTGTCTCCTTCGTCCTCCCGCTCGTCACCGCGGTGAGCGCCCAGGCCCACACCACCCCGGCCGCCCCGGTCGCGCAGGCCGCCGCCCCAACCGACGCCAAGCCGGCCGCCCCGGCCGCTGCCCCGGCCGCCCAGGCCGCGCAGGAGAGCTACCGCGTCGTCAGCGGCGACACCCTGTCCAAGATCGCCGACGCCAAGAACGTCGAGGGCGGCTGGCAGGCGCTGTACGAGCAGAACCGCTCGGTCGTCGGTGCCAACCCCAACCTGATCTTCCCGGGCCAGCAGCTCGCACTGTCGGGCCACGCCGCCGCGCCGTCCGCCGACGCCGCTCCGGCCAAGCCCGCCGCTCCGGCCAAGCCGGCCGCCCCGGCCAAGTCGACCGCCCCGGCGACCCAGGCCGCCCAGCCGCAGGCCCAGGTCCAGGTGAAGACCGAGGCCGCCAAGCCGTCCGCCCAGCTCCAGACCCAGCTGCAGGTCGCCGCTCCGGCCCCGGTCGTGACCGCCACTCCGGTCGCCGCCGCCACCTCCGGCTTCGTCGCCCCACTGGCCAACCCGAAGCTCGGCACCGCCTACGGCGTGGCCGGCTCCATGTGGGCCTCCGGCCACCACACCGGCCAGGACTTCGTCGCCGCCACCGGCACTCCGCTGCGCGCCGTCGCCAACGGTGTCGTGGTCAAGGCCGGCAACGGCGGTGCCTACGGCAACGAGGTCGAGATCAAGCTCGCCGACGGCCACTACGCCGAGTACGCGCACCTCTCCTCGATCGGTGTGAAGATCGGTCAGACCGTCACCGTCGGCCAGCAGATCGGCCTCTCCGGTGCCACTGGCAACGTGACCGGCCCGCACCTGCACTTCGAGATCCGCAACGGCTCGGAGTACGGTTCGGACATCAACCCGGTCACCTACCTGCGCGCGCACGGCGTCGCGCTCTGACCCGGGGCCGCTGAGCTCCGAGGGTTTCAGGAACCACCGCTGCTGCGGGGCGAATCGATCCTCCGGGATGGTCATGTCGGGTGACCGCTCGACCGGATGATCGCCGCACGGCGGACATGGGCGCGGGTCGTCCAGCAGCACCACGCTGTACGGGCGGCGGCGGACGGCCTCGGTGAGCTGGCCGCCCTCCTCGTAGCCGACGTACCCGGGCGGAGCGCCGAC
>NZ_JBEXWT010000083.1:0-41693 GCF_040629945.1 Kitasatospora sp. NPDC005856
GCTGCCGCCATCTGGCACAACTGGACCATCGACGCCCCGATCAAGCGATCACTCATCGCCTATGACCACTGAAGACATCGGACTCATTCATCTAGGAGGGGTCGGGTGGGGCGCTGTCGGGGCGCCCCGCCCGACCCCTCCGTCATTCCGGCGCGGGGCCGCCGGGCAGCCGGACGGTGGCCAGCGCACCCGGGCCGCCGTCGGCGGCCGGGCCGAGGGTGACCTCTCCGCCCGCCTCCCGGACGCTCTGCGCGACGATCGACAGCCCGAGGCCGGAACCGGGCAGCTGGCGCGAGGAGGGCGAGCGCCAGAACCGGTCGAAGACGTACTGGAGCTCGTCCGGAGGGATGCCGGGGCCGTGGTCGCGGACGGTCAGCACGCCCTGGCGCAGCCGGACCTCGATGGTGCCGCCGGGCGGGCTGTACTTGACCGCGTTGTCCAGCAGGTTGATCACCGCCCGCTCCAGCCCGGCCGCGTCGCCCCGCACGTACCAGGGCTCGGTGTCGGTCTCGAAGACCAGCCCGGGCCCGCGCAGCTCGGCCCGCTCGACGGCCCGTCCGGCGATCTCGTGCAGGGCGACCACGGTGGGGGCCGGGCCGCTCTTCGGGGTGTCCGGACGGGAGAGCTGCAGCAGGTCGCCGATCAGGACGGTGAGCTCCTGCATCTGCGCCTTCATGTTGCCCAGCAGCTTGGTCTTGGTCGCGGCGGGCAGTGGGCGGCCGGTGTCGTTGCTGCGGATCAGCAGGTCGACGTTGGTGCGCAGGGAGGTCAGGGGGGTGCGGAGCTCGTGCCCGGCGTCGGCTATCAGCCGGGTCTGCCGCTCGCGGGAGTTGGCGAGGGCGGTGCTCATGGAGTTGAAGGAGGTGGAGAGCCGGGCGATCTCGTCGTCCCCGTGGACCGGGATGGTGGTGCCCACCTCCTCGGTCCGGGCGATGTGCTCGACGGCGTCGGTGAGCTGGTCGACGGGCTTCAGGGCGGAGCGGGCGACCAGGCGGCCGGCGATGGCGGCGAGCAGGATGCCGCCGACGGAGACGGAGCCGAGGAGGATGGCGAGGCCCTGGAGGGACTCCTCGACGGGTTGGGTGGAGGTGGCCACCATGACGACGACCGGCACCGTGAACCTGGGGTCCGCCGTCAGCCGGACCAGGGCGGGTTCCCCGGTGGTGTAGTGGCCCTCCCGAATGATCGACTGACCGGGCTTGAGCGTGAAGGCGGCCGAGTCCTTCGGCTCGGTCACGATGGCCTTGGTCGCGGTAGGAGGCAGACAGACCCCCTTGCCGAGTGCGAGGAACTGGGTGTCCCGAGTGGCGGCTCCGCTGGTCTCCGGCAGGCCGCTGATGGGTTGGCGCTCCAGGGCGTGTTCCGGGGTGTCGTAGCAGGTGAGGTTCCTGCCGACCATGCCCGGGGGCGCGCTCGCCAGGTCCGCCCGAACCTGCCCGTACAGCTGCTTCTCCACGATGAACCAGCACGCCAGTGCCGACAGCGCGATCGCCACCGCCACCGCCGCCGCGCTCAGGAAGGTGAGGCGGCTGCGCAGCGAGCGGGAGCGGAACCAGTGGAGGAGGCGCTGCCGGCGGCCGGGTGTGCGGGGCCGGACCTGCGGAGGGGCCAGCGGAGGGGGCGGAACGTTGTTCACGCGTTCGTGCCGGCGGCCTGGCGCAGGGCGTAGCCGACGCCGCGTACGGTCTGGATCAGGCGGGGCATGCTGCCCTGCTCGGTCTTGCGGCGCAGGTACATCACGTACACGTCCAGGGAGTTGGAGGAGGGCTCGAAGTCGAAGCCCCAGACCGCCTTGAGGATCTGTTCGCGGGTGAGGACCTGGCGGGGGTGGGCGAGGAACATCTCCAGCAGCATGAACTCGGTGCGGGTGAGTTCGATCGGCTTGCCGGCCCGGGTGACCTCGCGGGTGGCGGTGTTCATCCGCAGGTCGGCGAAGGAGAGCACCTCGGTCTCGTCCTCGGCGACGGCGGCGCGGGCGGCCGCCTCGGCGGCGAGGGCGTTGCGGCGCAGCAGGGCGCGGACGCGGGCGAGCAGTTCGTCGAGCTCGAAGGGCTTGGCGAGGTAGTCGTCGGCGCCGACGTCGAGGCCGGTGACGCGGTCGCCGACGGCGTCGCGGGCGGTCAGCATCAGGACGGGGACGGTGTCGCCGCGCGAGCGCATCCGGCGGACGGCGGTGAGGCCGTCCATCCGGGGCATCATGATGTCCAGCAGGACGAGGTCGGGCCGGTCGCGTTCGACGGACTCCAGGGCCTCGTAGCCGTCGGTGGCGGTGGCGACCTCGTATCCCTCGAAGGCGAGGCTGCTCTCCAGGGCGTCCCGGAGTGCTGGTTCGTCGTCGACCACGAGGAGCCGGGCGGTGGCGTGGCCGGCCTCGGCGGGGGTGCGGTCGTCGGCGGACGGGGTCATGGGCGGGTGCCCTTTCTCGTCGGGTGGAGGGCCTGCTGGGAGCAATTGTCCGTCTCAGTGAGCGTGGCTCACAGGTTCTGGCCGGCTTCGAGCTTCGGCAGGACCTGCTTGACGTCGTTGATCGGGATGGCGAAGCCGAGGCCGACGCTGCCGGCCGAGCCGCCGCCGGAGGAGCCGGAGCCGCCGGGCGCGTACATCGCCGAGTTGATGGCGATGACCTGGCCGTTGGCGTTGATCAGCGGGCCGCCGGAGTTTCCGGGGTTGAGCGCGGCGTCGGTCTGGAAGGCCTTGTAGGTGGTGCTGCTGCCGCTGGTGGACTGCGGGGCGGTGCCGCGCAGGCCGGGCAGGAAGGGGAGGCCGAATCCGCCGTTGTTGCTGGTGCTGCCCTCGTCGAGCTGGACGGTGACGTCGCGGTTCTCGGCGCTGATGATGCCGGAGGTGACGGTGCCGGTGAGGCCGTCGGGGTTGCCGATGGCGACGACCGGGTCGCCGATGGCCACGGTGGAGGAGTCGCCGAGGACGGCGGGGGTGAGGTTCTTCGCGCCGGTCGCGGTGATCACGGCGACGTCGAGGGCCTTGTCGGTGCCGGTGACGGTGGCCTGGGCGGTGGAGCCGTCCTTGAAGGTGACGGTGATCCGGCCGCCCGCGGTCGCGGTGTCGATCACGTGGTAGTTGGTGAGGATCCGGCCGTCGGTGTCGAGGACGACGCCGGTGCCGGTGGCGGTGCCGTTGCCGGTCTTGACGGTGATCTGGACGGTGCTGGGCGAGACGGCGGCGGCGATGGCGGCCACGTCGGCGCTGCCGTCGGAGCGGGCGGAGACCGGGCTGGCGACGGTGCCGACGCGGTTGTCGGTGCCCTGCCGGTCGGCGGCGACCAGGCCGCCGGTGACCCCGCCGAGGACGGCGGCGATCGCGGCGACGGCGGTGACCAGGACGAGCCGGCCGCGCAGCAGTCCGCGCCGGGCCCGGCTGCCGTGGTCGCCGGGGCCCTCGGGGGAGCCCGGCCCGAGGATCGTGGGCGGCTCGGGCGGGGTGGGCGGGGGCGGCGGCGGGCCGTCGAAGACTCCGCCGGAGTGGTCCTCGCGGTAGCCGTACCCGGCCGGGCCGGTGGTGTCGGGGCCGCCGGTGGCCGGACCGCCGCCGAGTACGGTGCCCTCGATCACCCGGGGCTCCTGGGCCCGGTACGGGCCGTACTGCTCGTGCTGCTCGCCGGACGCGTACTGTTCGTGCCGCTCGTCGGACGCGTACTGCTCGTGCCGCTCGTCGGGCCGGTACCGCGCGTAGGGCGCGTGGGGCTGGTACGGGTCGTACTGCTCGTCGGGGTGCCGCTGCTGTTCGCTCATGCCGACCAAGCTCTGCCCGGTGCATGAGGAGTTCATGAGAACGGGCTCAGAACGGGGAGAGAAGCCCGTTCGGTTCTCATAAAGCCTGGTCAGGCCGCCTGCCCGGCGGAACCGGCTACTCCGGTACGGATCGGCCCGGGGCGGGGCCGTCGCAGCCGCAGGAACGGCGGATGACCAGCCGGGACGGGAAGGTGCGGACCCGTTCGGTGTCCGAGCCGGGCACCATCAGCGAGTCGTCCAGCACCAGGTCCACCGCGGCCCGGGCCATCGCGTCGCGGTCGGAGGCGACGGTGGTCAGCGGCGGGTCGGCGAGCGCGGCCTCCGGCACGTCGTCGAAGCCGGCCACCGCGAGGTCCTCCGGGACCCGCAGGCCGACCTCGCGGGCGGCCCGCAGCACGCCGATCGCCTGGTCGTCGGTGGAGCAGAAGATCGCCCGCGGCCGGTCCGGCGAGCCGAGCACGCCGAGCGCGACCTCGAAGGCGCCGTAGCGGTGGAAGGGCGCGTCGATCAGGTACGGCTCGGTGGGGATGCCGTGCGCGTCCATGGCGCGCTGCCAGCCCTCGACGTGGTCGATGACCGGGTCGCCGGGGGCGGGGGACTCGACCGGGCCGCCGAAGCAGGCCACGTGCGGGTGCCCGTGGACCTCCAGCAGGTGGCGCACGACGGCCTCGGCGCCCGCGACGTCGTCGGTGACCACCGCGACGTCGTCGATCGCCTCGGGCCGGCGGTGCAGCAGCACCACCTTGGCGCCCTCCATGGCGGCGAACTCCTCGGCGGCGCGCTGGGAGGGGCCCTGGCTGACCAGGATCAGGCCGGAGACGCGCATCCCGAGGAAGGCGCGGACGTAGTGCACCTCGCGGTCGTCCACGTAGTCGGAGTTGCCGATCAGCACGAGCTTGCCGCGCTCGGAGGCGGCCCGTTCGACGGCGTGCGCCATCTCGGCGAAGAAGGGCTGGCGGGCGTCCGGGACGACCATGCCGATCAGGTTGGTGCGGCGGGAGGCCATCGCCTGGGCGACGCTGTTCGGCCGGTAGCCGAGCTGCTCGATCGCCGCGAGGACCTTCTCCCGGGTCGCGGGCGCGACCGGGCGCGGCCCGTTGTTGATGACGTAGCTGACGACCGCGGTCGAGGTACCAGCCAGCCGGGCTACATCGTCGCGCGTCACTTTGGCCACGGGGGGAGTCTACGCGTGTGGCCTCCGGGGCGGCAGTGGGGTCCGGGGCCTCGTTCGGCAGGCCGACGGGCCTCCCGGAGAGGAGGACGGGCCTCTCCGGGAGGAACCGGACAAGCCGGGCGGGGGACGGCCCGCCCGGCTCCGGAGCGCGGTCCGGGCCGGCCGGACGCGGGCGTCCAGCCGGCCCGGACTCAGGCGTCCAGTGGGGTGGCGGGGCGCTGGGCGAGGTCCGCCCGCTCGCCCTTCTCGGGCTTCTCCGGGATGACGAAGCGGTAGCCGACGTTGCGCACGGTGCCGATCAGCTGTTCGTGCTCCACGCCGAGCTTGGCGCGCAGCCGCCGGACGTGCACGTCCACGGTCCGGGTGCCGCCGAAGTAGTCGTAGCCCCAGACCTCCTGGAGCAGCTGCGCCCGGGTGAAGACCCGGCCGGGGTGCTGCGCGAGGTACTTGAGCAGCTCGAACTCCTTGAAGGTGAGGTCGAGCGCCCGGCCCTTGAGCTTGGCGGAGTAGGTGGCCTCGTCGACCGAGAGGTCGCCGTTGCGGATCTCCATCGGACTGTCGTCGGTGACGACCTGGAGACGGCCGAGCGCGAGTCGCAGCCGGGCCTCGACCTCGGCCGGGCCCGCGGTGTCCAGCAGGACGTCGTCGATGCCCCACTCGGCGGTGACGGCGGCCAGGCCGCCCTCGGTCACCACCAGGATCAGCGGGCAGCCGATGCCGGTGGAGCGCAGCAGCTGGCAGAGGCTGCGGATCTGCGGCAGGTCACGCCGGCCGTCGACCAGGATGACGTCCGCGCTGGGGGTGTCCACCAGGGCCGCGCCCTCGGCGGGGGCCACCCGGACGTTGTGCAGCAGCAGGCCGAGGGCGGGCAGCACTTCGGCGGAGGGTTGCAGCGCATTGGTGAGGAGGAGGAGAGAACTCATGCCCGGTGGTCCCCTTTCCGGGTCGTCGCGGTCGCGTTACGGCTGCCGCCACAGCCGGATGGCGCACGTGCTGAGGGGGAGGGGAGGACGACGGTCGGCCGCGGCGAACCGAGGGAGCGGACGGCGTGCAGGGCGCGACGGCGGGTCCGCCGGGGGTCCCGCAACCCCGGGCGCACCGTTTCTGCCCTGTTCATCACCGCGAACCCTCCGGTCTGGCCCGGTACCGGGTGGCGGCCCGGTGCCGGTGTCGGTTCCCCGGCCGGCCGGGGCACGTCGTTGTGCCGCGTCAGGCGGGGCGGTCCTGCTGCGCGCCGGGGGTGGGCCGACGAATCGCAAGAACGTCCGTACTGGCGTCCTGAAAGCACAAAAGGACCCGGGGGCGACTCTGCCCGGATCCCTCTTGGTGGTCGAGGATAGCCGACCGCCTCCGCTGCCGGGAGTGCGGGAATCCGGCGGTTCGCCCAATTCGGGCGTGCGCCGGGTGAGGCTGGACACAGCTTCGAGCGCCGGTCCGGCGCCGCCCGGGGGCGGTCCGGCGGAAGGCCGGGGCGTTCCCCCCTGCCCGGCCCGGCCAGGGCGATTGCCGCTCGTGGCGGCGGACACGCCATCATGGGGACGCACATCGAAGGCGCTGTTCGGGTCCATCGTTCGGGTGGCCGGGCGGCCGTCGCGGTGGCGAGCCGGACCGGGGCACCGGGACCGGGCGAGGACGACGAGAAGGGGTGGCCCGATGGGCGCGACCACCGAGCCCGCGAGCGGCGCCCGGGTGCGCGGGACGATCCGCTACTGGGCGGCGGCGAAGTCCGAGGCCGGGCTGGCCGAGGAGCCTTACGAGGCGGCGACCCTGGCGGAGGCGCTGACGGCGGCCAGGGGGCGGCACGCCGACCGGCCGACGTTCGTCCGGCTGCTCGGGCACTGCTCGTACCTGGTCGACGGGGTCCAGGTGGGCGGCCGCGACCACGCGACCGTCGTCCTGACCGAGGGCGGGACGGTGGAGGTCCTCCCCCCGTTCGCGGGAGGGTGAGCGGCGTGACCGACATGAACAACCCGAACGACCCGCACCGCGGCGGCTACGGCGAGTGGCCGCAGCAGCCCCATCAGCCCCACCAGCAGCCGTACCCGCCTCGGGCACAGCCGCAGCACCCGCAGGGGCAGCAGCACTTCCCGCCGCAGCAGCCCGGCCACCAGCCGCCGTACGGCCATCCGGCGGACGACGCGGCGGCGACCGCGGTGCTGCCGGCGGTGCCCGCGTTCGACGACGCGGCCGCGACCACCCTGCTCCCGCCGGTGCCGGCTCTGGACGACGCCGAGGCGACGACGCTGCTGCCGCCGGTGGTGGTGTCCGGTGCGATGCCGGTCGCGCCGCACCAGCCCCACCAGCCCCACCAGCATCAGCAGCATCAGCGTCAGTCGTTCCAGCAGCCGCAGCCGCAGCCCACCCGGCAGCCTCAGCAGCCCCAGCAGTCGCGGCAGCAGCGGCGTCGGCAGCCGGAGCAGCCGGTGCAGCCCCAGCCGGACCCGACGATCCAGCTCCAGCAGCCGCCGAGGCCGCGGGCCCGGCACGCGGCTCCCGCGCCGCAGCCGGCCCCCGCGCCGCAGCCGGCGGAGGCCTTCGATCCGCCGACCATGACGCTCAAGCGCCCGACCGTCCCCGGCCCGCTGGACCCGGCCGTCCCGCCGCGGCCCGCGCCGCCCGCGGGCCCGCGCGGCCGGACCGGCTCGCCGATCATCGACCCGGGCCTGCAGCCGGCCCTGATCACCGCGGGCGCGGCGGCGCTGCTGGCCGGCGGCGCCGCGCTCGGGCAGATCGCGCTGGCCCTGGTGGTCGCGCTGCTCCAGCTGCTGACGGCGGCCGGCTGGTTCCGGCTGAACGGCATGTGGCCGGCCCGGCAGGGCATCCTGCTCGCCGCGCTGGCCGGTTTCACGGCGGACGCGGCGGTGCTGCTGGCGGACTCCGACGGCGGCGTGGCGGCCGTGGTGGGCACCCTGGGCGGGTTCTTCCTGCTCGTCCTGGTGCTGCAGACGTTCCGTCCGTCGGACCCGAAGGAGCGGTTCTACGCGCTGACCGTGCTCGGCTCGGCCACCGTGGTGACGGCGCTGTGCACCATGCTGCTGCTGGCCGACTGGGTGCCGGCCGCGGTGGGCGCGGTGGCGCTGGCCACCCTGCTGGCCGCGGCGCCGCTGCCCGGGCCGAAGCAGCTGGGCCCGGTGCTGGGCCTGGCCGCGGCGGTGGCGCTGGGCCTGCTGGTCGGGGCGCCGGTGGCGCTCGGCACGCTGGCCGGGCTGGGTGCGCTGGTCGGCCGCCGGGTCGCGGCGTACGACTTCCCGTCCCGCTTCGTGCACATGACGGCGGGCGTGGCGCTGCCGCTGGCGGTGGCCGCGCCGCTGATCTGGATCGCCACCGAGCTGCTGGCCTGATTTTCGCGCCAGGTCGGCGCCAGGTCGGATTCCGGCCCCGGAACCATGTTCCGGGGCCGGACGTCGTACGGTCGTGCGAGGGCGGACGTGTCCCGCGTCCGCCGCGGAACGGCGAACGACCCACTGCGAAGCACCTACTGCGAAGCACCCACGGCGAACGATTTCAGCGACGAACGACCACAGCGAACGACCACAGCGAGCGGCGACGACGGGGGACACGATGCGCGGATGGCTGAAGGCCACGATCGGCCTGGCGGTGCTCTCCGGCCTGCTGCTGGGGGCCGACCGGATCGCGGTGGGCGTGGCCGAGGACGAGGCCGCCGACCGGATCGTGAAGAGCGGCCGGATGAGCCAGCGCCCGGACGTCTCGATCGAGGGCTTCCCGTTCCTCACCCAGGTGCTGTCGATGAAGCTGGACGACGTCCGGATCTCCTCCGAGGGCCTGACCGTCGGCGAGGGCAGCCACCGGGTGGCGCTGCACTCGTTCAAGGCGCAGCTCTCCGGGGTCAAGGTCAGCGACAGCATGAACAACGCCACGGTGGACAGCGGCACCGGCAGCGGGGTGATCTCCTACCAGGACCTCGGGCAGCTGCTGCCGCCCGCCTCGCAGCTGCTGCACGGGACCAAGCTGCCGGTGGGCGGCAACTCGCGGCTGACCCTGGCCTACGCCGGTCCGGGCAAGGTCAAGGCCTCGCTGGGGCCGATCGCGATCGGCGAGGGCACCGTGCACAACAAGGGGAACACCGTCACGGTGGACGGCTTCCGGCTGAGCTCGCTGGCGGGGATGGTGGCCGGTGCCACCAACCAGCAGCTCGAGCCGATGAGCTTCACCCTGGACACGCTGCCGGCCGGGCTGAAGCTGGCCGACAAGGAGGGCGGCGGCGGTGTGGCGCCGCTGCCGGAGGGCCTCCAGCTGACCTTCGACGGCAAGGACGTCAAGCTCCTGGGCTGATCCCCGGCCCGCCCGGCCCGGCGGCGTTCCCGGTCCAGGTCCAGGTCCAGATCCAGATCCAGATCCAGATCCAGGTCTCGGTCCCGACCCTCGTCCCGGTCGCCGGCCCGTTCCCCGTGCCGCCGAATCGTTCCGCTCCGCGAGACGCGCTGTCCAGCGCGGACCGCGGAGCGGTGTCGTTTCCGCCCCGCGCGGACCGTCGGACGGCCTCCCGGCGGGCCCCCGCAGGCCGAGCCGAGGTCGAATCCCACCATGCGACCGTTTTGATCCCACTATTCGATACGCTGATGACAGCGGGCCTCCGGTGTCCCTAGCATCGTCGGCATGAAGCGACAGACGGACCTCACGAAGCGGCGGGCGGTAGACCTGTGCCGCGTGGCCGCCTGTCTGTGTCGAATGCGCTGATTCAGCGCCCCCGGCTGGGCAGTTGACGCCCGCCGCCGATCTTCCCGGCGATCGCGCCCGGCTCTGTGAGCGGGTGGTCGCCGATGTACTCCGCAGTTCACCGTCCGGCCGCGCCGGTCCTCCCTTCGTCCCACGATTCGGACGGGATTTCGGACCGCTCCCACCCGGGCACCCTGCAGCACCCTCCTGAGCAGCACCTTCCGTACAACCGCCCTCGGATGGAGAACACCACCATGAGCCGCAGCGACGTCCTGGTCGACGCCGACTGGGTCCAGGCCCACCTGGACGACCCGAAGGTCGTGATCGTCGAGGTCGACGAGGACACCTCCGCCTACGAGAAGAACCACATCCGCAACGCCGTCCGGATCGACTGGAAGCAGGACCTCCAGGACCCGGTCCGCCGCGACTTCATCGACCAGGCCGGCTTCGAGGCGCTGCTCAGCGCCAAGGGCATCGCCAACGACCACACCGTGGTCCTGTACGGCGGCAACAACAACTGGTTCGCCTCGTACGCCTACTGGTACTTCAAGCTGTACGGCCACGGCGACGTCCGCCTGCTGGACGGCGGCCGCAAGAAGTGGGAGCTGGACTCCCGCGACCTGGTCGCCGAGGTTCCGGCCCGCCCCGCCACCGAGTACACGGCGCAGGCCGCCGACTCCTCGATCCGCGCCTTCCGCGACGACGTGATCGCCGCCATCGGCAACCTGAACCTGGTCGACGTCCGCTCGCCCGACGAGTTCTCCGGCAAGCTGCTGGCCCCGGCCCACCTCCCGCAGGAGCAGTCGCAGCGCCCCGGCCACGTGCCGAGCGCCCGCAACATCCCGTGGGCCAAGAACGCCAACGACGACGGCACCTTCAAGAGCGACGACGAGCTCAAGGCGCTGTACGAGGCCGAGGGCATCGACCTGGCGAAGGACACCATCGCCTACTGCCGCATCGGCGAGCGTTCCGCGCTCACCTGGTTCGTGCTGCACGAGCTGCTCGGCCAGGAGAACGTCAAGAACTACGACGGCTCGTGGACCGAGTACGGCAGCCTGGTCGGCGTGCCGATCGAGCTCGGCAGCAACTGAGCCCCCGGCTCGACCCGTAAGTCAGAAGGGAAGACAGACATGTGCGGTGCGAAGGCCGGCGGCCCGGACCTGGCAGGAGTTGACGTGGCGAACGAGACGATCATCCAGGGTTCGGTGACCCGCGACGGTGAGCCGGTCAACGGCTACGTCCGGCTGCTGGACGAGGGCGGTGAGTTCACGGCCGAGGTGCCCACCTCGGCGACCGGCCAGTTCCGGTTCTTCGCCCGCCCGGGCAAGTGGACCCTGCGCGCGCTGGTGCCGGGCCAGACCGTGGACCGTCAGGTGGTGGCCTCCCAGGGCGCCGCCGTCGAGGTCGCGATCGCGGTCTGACCGGAGCCGCGAAGCTTCCGGATCACCCCGAGGGCCCCTGCCGTGCAGGGGCCCTCGGCCGTACCGTGGAGGGGTGCAGGCAAGGCGGCGGCGTCGCTACTACTTCGCCATGATGGGCGTGTGCCTGGGCCTGTTCGTCATGGCCTGGGGCGTGGTGCGGTTCTTCTCGGTCGGCGCGGCGATCGGCATGTGCGTGGTCGCGATGGTCATCCCGCCCGCCGCCGCGGTGTTCGCCAACAAGCGGGACCCGGAGGACGACTGGTGGGACGACCCGCGATGGGACGACCCGGAGTGGGACGAGCCCGGCCACGACCGGGACCGCCCCGACCACGAGCAGCGGCCGTGAGGAACCACGAGCAGCGGCCGTGAGGGACCACGAGCCGCGCCCGTGACGCCGCCCGGGAGCGGCGGGAGGCCTCAGTACACCAGCGCCTGGACGCCGTCCGCCATGATCTCGCTGACGAACACCTGGGCGCCCGCGATGCGGACACCCTCGACGGTGTCCTTCTGCTCGATCCCGCGCCGGGCCGCGCACTGGGTGCAGAGCGTCACCGAGCCGGCCGCCAGGATCGACTCCAGCAGGTCCGGCAGCGGCGCCGCGTGCGGCAGTTCGAACTCGGCCGCCCGGCCCGGCAGCGCGAACCAGGAGGACTCCCCGGTCAGCCAGAGCGAGACCTCGATCCCGCTGGCGACGGCCACCGCCGCCACCGTGAACGCCTGCGAGCACCGCTCCGGCGCGTCCGCCCCTGCGGTGACCTTGATGACCAGTTTCTTCGACATGGCGCCACCTTAGAGGTCCCGCCGCTCCCGCCGTCCGGCATCCCAGGAACCCTTGGGCAAAGCTTGGGCAGCCGCGGGAAGACGGCGCGGAGCGCGACGTGGTGGGGCTCACCGCGACCGGCCGGAACCCGGCCGATAGAGTAAGCGGAGCACAATCCACCACACTGTCGCCGCCTGGGAGCCACCCGTGTCCGGTCTGGAAATCTTCTTCGACGGTCTGCTGGCCCTCATGGCCGTGCTGATCACCTGGTTCGCCATCTTCTCCGTGATGAAGCTGTACCAGGGCCAGCGCTGAGCCTGCCGTACGGTTGAGGCAGGCCCACACCGACGAGAACAGCGACCAGGAACATGATCGAGATCCCCTCTGACCTCCACAAGGACGTCGTCCCGCTCGCCTTCCTCCTCGGCACCTGGGAGGGCGCGGGAGTCTTCGACTTCCCCGGCACGGAGAAGTGCAACTTCGGCCAGGAGATCGTGATCCGCCACGATGGCCGCCCCTTCCTGGAGTTCCGCTCCCGCACCTGGGTGCTGAACAGCGAGGGTGAGAAGGTCCGTCCGCTGGAGAACGAGCACGCGTTCTGGCGCATCACCAGCAACCACGACGGCACCAGCGGTGCCCGGGGGATCGAGATCTCCTCCGTCCGGGACGACGGCACGGTCGAGATCTGGTACGGCGAGCTGGCCGACGGCAAGCCGCAGGTCGACGTCTCCACCGACGCCGTCGCCCGGATCGAGGGCTCCCCGGAGTACTCGGGCGGCAAGCGGCTGTACGGCTTCGTCAACGGCGAGCTGCTCTGGGTCGGCGAGAAGGCCGCCCCGAACGTGCCGCTGCGCCCGTACATGTCCGCGCAGCTGAAGAAGGTGCTCAGCCCGGCCCAGCTGATCAAGGACATCAACGACCTGCCGGACGACGGCATCGCCTTCTTCAAGTAGGCCGGTGGCGCGGCCGGTCGCGGGACCGGCACTTCCGTGCACGAGGTAGGGACCGGCCCGCGGCCGGTCCCTACACTTGCCTCAGGACCCCCGACCATTGGCAGGGACGAGTACCGTGGCGGACACCGGCACCACCGACTGGCAGCTCTCCGGCGACTGGCACCTCTCCGACGACTGGAAGGCCGACCTGCGCGAGCGCGGGTACCGGCTCACCCCGCAGCGCCAGCTCGTCCTGGAGGCCGTCGACGAGCTCGACCACGCCACCCCCGACGACATCCTCTGCCACGTCCGCCGGACCGCCAGCGGCGTCAACATCTCCACCGTCTACCGGACCCTGGAGCTGCTCGAGGAGCTGGGCCTGGTCTCGCACGCCCACCTCGGCCACGGCGCCCCGACGTACCACCTGGCCGGCCGCCACCACCACCTGCACCTGGTCTGCCGGGACTGCGAGAAGGTCACCGAGACCGGCACCGAGATCGCCCAGCCGCTGATCGACAGCCTGCGCGAGCGGCACGGTTTCGACACCGACCTCAAGCACTTCGCCATCTTCGGCCGCTGCGCCGACTGCACGGCCAAGGCCGCCGGGGACCGGTCGTAAGCTGGCCGGTATGACCGGTCTGAAGAGTCCGCTGCTTTCCCTGCCCGGAGCCGTCCCCGCCGAGGGGGCCGACGAGGGTGTCGCCGCCCACTACGGCGACATCTTCCGCGAGCAACGCACCCTGTCGCAGGGCGCCGGCTTCGTCGACCTCTCCCACCGCGGCGTGGTCACGGTGACCGGCCCGGACCGGCTCTCCTGGCTGCACCTGCTGCTCACCCAGCACGTCAGCGAACTGCCGCCGCAGCAGGCCGCCGAGGCGCTGGTGCTCTCCCCGAACGGGCACGTCGAGCACGCGCTCTACCTGGTGGACGACGGGGCCACCACCTGGGCGCACGTCGAGCCGGGCACCCAGGAGGCCCTGGTGGCCTACCTGGACAGCATGCGGTTCTTCTACCGGGTGGAGGTCGCCGACGCGACCGCCGAGTACGCCGTGGTCCACCTGCCGGCCGGCTCCACCGCCTCCGTCGAGGGCGCCGCCGCCGTCCGCGAACTCCCCTACGGGCGTGACCTGTTCGTGCCGCGCGGTGATCTTGAGCGGCTCACCGCCGGGTACGGCCCGGCGGCCGGGGTCTGGGCGTACGAGGCGCTGCGGATCGAGGGCCACCGGCCCCGGCTGGGTTTCGAGACCGACCACCGGACCATCCCGCACGAGGTGGACTGGCTGCGCACCGCCGTCCACCTGCAGAAGGGCTGCTACCGCGGTCAGGAGACCGTCGCCCGGGTGCACAACCTGGGCCGAC
The DNA here is from genome assembly GCF_040629945.1 of Kitasatospora sp. NPDC005856. Lineage (NCBI taxonomy): Bacteria > Bacillati > Actinomycetota > Actinomycetes > Kitasatosporales > Streptomycetaceae > Kitasatospora > Kitasatospora sp. NPDC005856. Next base: position 14,073 of record NZ_JBEXWT010000083.1, read on the forward strand.
CGCCGCGCCGGCTGGTCTTCCTCCACCTGGACGGCACCGAGGAGTCGCTGCCCCCGCACGGCACCGAGGTACGGCTGGCCACCGACCCGGACGGGCGGGCGCTGGGCTTCGTGACCTCCTCGGCCCGGCACCACGAGCTGGGGCCGATCGCGCTGGCGATCGTCAAGCGGAACGTTCCGGTGGACGCCGTGCTGCTGGCCGGCACGGTGCCCGGTACTCAGGACGTGATCGTCCCGCAGTAGCGGGCGGGCGGGAGGGGCCGCTCAGACCTCGACGAGGACGGTGAACGGGCCGTCGTTCACCAGCGCCACCTGCATGTCGGCGCCGAACCGGCCCGTCTCCACCTTGGCGCCCAGCGCCCGCAGCTGTGCCACCACCTCGTCCACCAGCGGCTCGGCGACCGGGCCGCGAGCGGCGGCGTTCCAGGTGGGGCGGCGGCCCTTGCGGGCGTCGCCGTAGAGCGTGAACTGGCTGATCACCAGCAGCGGGGCGCCGAGGTCCGAGCAGCTCTGCTCGACGCCCTCGTCGTTCGCGGGCAGCAGTCGCAGCGTCCAGAGCTTGCGGGCCAGCTGGGCGGCCTTCGCGGGGGTGTCGTCGTGGGTGACGCCGACCAGGACGCAGAGCCCCGGCCCCTCGATCGCGCCGACGGTCTCACCGGCCACGGTCACCCGGGCCTCGGTCACTCGCTGCACCACTGCTCGCATGCCGCCATTGTGCCGGAGCGCCGTACGGCCCCCGGAGGGCCCCTGGGGGCCCGTATCCGCCGCCTCCGCGCCCCCTGCGCACCTGCCGCGCCCCCGGGCCCGTGCGGGCCCCCGGCCGGCCGCGGGCATCCGCCGTCTCCCCGCCCCCTGCGCACCCGCCACGCCGCCGAGCCCCTCCTCCACCCGTCCCGTACGCCCCAGCGGCCTCCCCGGTTCCTCCCCGGCTCCTCCTCGGCCGCCTTCCCAGGGCGCACACCAGGGGCGCGTGAAGCGGCTCTGCACGCCCTGGGGTGCGCGCCTGCGCTGAATCGGGCGCCGCTCTCCCTGCGGAAAGGTCCGGTCATATCAGCCACCCCCGTTCGCCAGGGGGCCGTTCGGGTGCACGGGCGGTGCGCGCGCGCCGGGCGGGGTGGCACGCTGGTGGACCGTACGAAGGGTCCGGGGCGCCAGGAGGTCCGCCGCGCCGGGCCGGGTTCGGCCGGGCGGTCGAGCCGGTAGGTCAGGCGTCCGGCAGTGCCGTCCCGGTGGGCGGCCGCGGCCGGGGACCGGAGCCTCCGGGGTTACCGGGGCGTGCCGGTGGACGGGACGCGTGGTCCGTCGGGGGACGGGCCGGACCGGCGGCAGGGACGGGGTGCCGCGAGCGGGCGGGATCGGACGACGTCAGGTGGTTGGGTATGGACGCGAGCAGCGCGGCGCGGGACCGGTCCGGGCCGGGGGTGCGGGCCCCCGGAGGGCCGCACGGCCCGGAGGCGGGCGCGGGGGACGAGCCCGACCTGGAGCGGCTGGGCCTGGAGCAACTGCGGGTGCTGCGCCGGGAGACCCTGGAGCAGGAGGCCGACCTGTCGTACCTGCGGCGGCTGCTGCACGGGCGGATGGACATCCTGCGCGCCGAACTCGACCGGCGGCCCGGCGTGGGCCCGGTCCGTACGGTCGGCCCGGCCGGCTCCGATCCGCTCCCCGGTGACCTGCTGGACCGGCTGCCGGCCATCCTGACCGACGCGCCCTCCAGCGTGCGGCGCTCGGCCCGGCACGTCACCCTCGGCCCGCCGCGCACCCAGGAGTCCCGGCTGGAGGCGGACGCCCTGATGGGCGACGTCCAGCTCGCCGACCTGGCGGCCCACCCGGCCGAGGAGCTGCTGGCCGCGCTGGAGCGGCTGCGGGCGCACGAGCGGGAGGTGTCCGGGCGGCGCCAGCGGCTGCTGCGCACGGCCGACGGTTGCAATGCCGAGATCACCCGCAGGTACCGTGATGGGGAAGCACGGGTCGACGACCTGCTCGCAGGGGGGCCGCTCTGACCGGGTGAACCACCGCGGGCGGTGGGCCCGGCTCCCGCCCGGCCCACCCTCGCCCCGGAAGGCTCACCCGCCATGTCCCTGCCCGCCACCGCGCCCGTTCTCGCCGAGGTCGTGCGCTCCGGTTTCGTCGAGGGCCGCCACCACGGCTCCCTGGTGCTGCTCGCGGCCGACGGCTCGGTCGAGTTCGCGCTCGGTGACCCGGACGCCCCGGTCTTCCCGCGGTCGACCGCCAAGCCGTTCCAGGCGGTGGCCACGCTGCGGGCCGGGCTGGCGATCGAGGGCGCGATGCTGGCGCTGGCGGCCTCCAGCCACTCCGCAGAATCGTTTCACCTCGATGGTGTCCGGAGCATCCTCGGCTCCGCCGGGCTCGACGAGTCGGCCCTGCGCACCCCGGCCGACCTGCCGCTGGACGACACCGAGGCGGAGCTGCTGCTCTCCGCCGGCGGCGGGCGCGCCCCGATCCTGATGGACTGCTCCGGCAAGCACGCCGGCTGGCTGGCCGCCTGCACGGCCAACGGCTGGGACACCGCGAGCTACCTCGACCCGGCCCACCCGATCCAGCGGCTGGCCCGCGAGGCCCTGGAGGAGGCCACCGGGGAGACCGCCGCGCACGCCGGGGTGGACGGCTGCGGCGCGCCGCTGCTGGCCGTGTCCCTGACCGGGCTGGCCCGCGGCTACCGCGGCCTGGTGCTGGCCGCCGAGGGCACCGAGCCGCGCCGGGTCGCCGACGCGATGCGCGCCCACCCCGAGTACGTGGCCGGCACCCGCCGGGCCGACACCTGGCTGATGCGGGCGGTGCCGGGCGCGCTGTCCAAGATGGGCGCCGAGGCCGTTCAGGTGGTCGCGCTGCCGGACGGCCGGGCCCTGGCCTTCAAGATCGAGGACGGCGCCGAGCGGGCCCGCGGCCCGGTCCTGGCGGCCGCGCTGCGCCGGCTCGGGGTCACCGGGGCGGAGGAGACCGTCGAGCGGATCGCCGCCGCCCCGCTGCTCGGCGGCGGGGTGCCGGTCGGCGGGGTGCGGGCGGTCTTCTAGAGCCGGCGGACGGTCTTCCGGGGCCGGCGGGCGGTCTTGCGGAGCAGGGGGCCCGAGGTCGGCGGCGGTCCGTCCGGGTGCGGACGGACCCGGGTCGGTGCACGGTGGACCGGGGGCCGTCGCACAGCTGAGGAGTCCGCCATGACCGACCATGTGTACCGGGTGACCGAGATCGTCGGGTCCTCGACCGAGAGCGTCGACGCCGCGATCCGCAACGGGGTGGAACGGGCCTCCCGGACGCTGCGCAACCTCGACTGGTTCGAGGTCTCGCAGGTCCGGGGCCACCTGGAGGAGGGCCGGATCAAGCACTACCAGGTGTGCATGAAGGTCGGCTTCCGGCTGGAGGACTGACCGGCCCCGAAACCCACCCGGCCCCGAAACCCACCCGGGCCCGGAGCCCCACCGGGCCCGGGCGACCCGCGGCGCCGGCTCCCGGCGCGGGTCCGCCTCGTGCCGACAGGGTGTCGGCAAACCGTCCCGTCCCCGGACACGACGGAGGCCGGGGCCCGCGGAGAATCCGCGAACCCCGGCCCCGGGCTGTCCCGACCTGCCTCGAACCGTCCTCGATCGAATGAGATCGGAACGACGGCTCAGTGGCCGCCCTGCTCCGCCAGACGCTTGATCGAAGCGGTGACCTCGGCCTCGGCCTCGGCGCGGCCGACCCAGTTGGCGCCCTCGACGGACTTGCCCGGCTCCAGGTCCTTGTAGACCTCGAAGAAGTGCTGGATCTCCAGGCGGTCGAACTCCGACACGTGGTGGATGTCGCGCAGGTGCTCCCAGCGCGGATCGGTCGCCGGGACGCAGAGCAGCTTGTCGTCGCCGCCGGCCTCGTCGGTCATGTGGAACATGCCGATGGCGCGGCACTTGATCAGGCAGCCCGGGAAGGTCGGCTCGTCCAGGATGACCAGGGCGTCCAGCGGGTCGCCGTCCTCGCCGAGCGTGCCCTCGACGTAGCCGTAGTCGGCCGGGTAGCGGGTCGAGGTGAAGAGCATCCGGTCGAGCCGCAGGCGGCCGGTCTCGTGGTCGACCTCGTACTTGTTACGAGAGCCCTTCGGGATTTCGATAAGGACGTCGAACTCCAACGGTTCCTCCAAGGTAGGGACTGACAGAATCCAAGTGTCTCCTACGGGAGTGAGTGCTCGGGAAAGGGGCCGGTCGGTGGGAGCAGGGGGAGGGGCGCCGCGCCGCCGCGGGGGGACGGCCGCGGGGTTGTTCGGAGCGGCGCTGCTGGTGGTCGGTGCGGTCCTGACCCCGGGCGGTGCGTACGCGCAGCCGTCCCCGCCGCCGGGCGGGCACAGTGCGGGGCCGGGCGAGGACGAGGACCACGACGGGCAGGGCGGCCACGACGGGAGGAAGGGCGACCACGGGAAGGGCGGCGCCGGATCCCGGTCGAACGACGGCCCGAGCACCGCACCCGGCCGTCGGGCCGGGGCACCCACCGCCCCCGCGTCCACCGGCTCCGCCCCCGCCACCGGGGGTGGCGACGCGTCCGGTGCACGCCCGGCCCCCGCGCCGGGCGCCGTGCTGGCCGCCGTCGACGGTGCCACGGGTGCCGCCGTCCCCACCCCGCAGGGCCTCCAGCAGGCGCTCGCCGCCGTCCGCACCGACCAGAGCCTCGGTGAGGTCAACTTCGCCGTCGCGGACGCCGCGACCGGCCAACTCCTGTACGGCTCAGGGGAGAACGCCGCGGCCACCCCCGCCTCCACCACCAAGCTGGCCACCGCGGTCGCGGCCCTGTCCCTCATCCCGGGCGACACCCGGCTGCACACCCGGGTGGTCCGGGGCGCGGACCCGGGCACGATCACCCTGGTCGGCGGCGGCGATCCGACGCTCACCGCGTTGCCCGCCGACCAGGTGCAGATCGGTGGACAGCCGGCCGACGCCGACACCGCCCCCGCCTCGCTGGACCTCCTCGCCCGGCAGACCGCCGAGAGCCTCCGCGGCCTCGGCCTCACGGCGGTCCAGATGGACTACGACCTGTCGCTGTACGCGGGCGGCCCGCAGCACAAGAACCACGACGGGCAGAACATCGCCCTGGTGGTCCCGTTGATGGTGGACGAGGGCAGGGTGGACCCGAAGAGCCGGGAGGACGCGCCGGACCGGGTCGCCAACCCGGCGGCCGCGGCCGCCGACACCTTCGCCGCCCTGCTCAACGCCCGCGGCATCACCGTGACGGGCAAGCCCAAGCCCGCCGCGGCGCCCGCCCCCGCCCCGACCGCCTCCGGCGCGGCTCCCCTCGGCGACGTCGTCTCGCCGACGGTCGTCCGGCTGGTGGAACGCCTGCTGACCACCTCCGACAACCAGCTCGCCGAGGCGATGGCCCGTCAGGTCGCCATCGCCGCGCACCAGCCGGCGAGTTTCGAGGGCGCCGCGGCCGCCGTCACCCAGGAACTCACCCGGCTCGGCGTGCCGATGGGCGGCGTGGTCCTCAACGACGGCAGCGGCCTGCACCCGGGCAACGCGATCCCGCCCGCCGTGCTGACCCGACTCCTCGCGCTGGCCGCCTCCGAGCAGCACCCGACCCTGCGCCCGGTGCTCACCGGCCTCCCGGTCGCCGGCTTCACCGGGACCCTCAACAAGCGCTACGGCTCCGGGTCCGGCGCCGCCGACGCGGCCGGCCTGATCCGTGCCAAGACGGGCACCCTCAACGGCGTCAACACCCTCGCGGGCACCGCGGTCGACGCCGACGGCCGACTGCTCGCCTTCGCCGTCATGACCCGCACCACCGCCCCCGTCGACACCGCCCGCGCCGCCATGGACCGCTTCGCCGGCCGCCTCACCACCTGCGGCTGCCACTGACCCGGCCCGGCCCCCGCCCCGGCCGCCGGCGGTGCCGCGGGCCGGTGGGGGAGAGGTCTTGGCGGCGGGTGGCTGCCGTTGGTGGTGGGGAGCACGTACGGTGAGGGCATGACGAGCGCGAGTGGCGGTGCTGACATGGTCGACTGGAACCTCGCGGTCGCAACCGCGACCAGGTTGGTGCGGCCGGGTCCGGAAGTGAGCCGGGAGGAAGCGGCGGCGGTGGTCGCCGAGTTGCGCCGGCACGCCCTGGAGGCGGAGGAGCACGTGCGGGCGTTCACCGGCATGCGTTCGTCCAGCCTGTCCCGGGCCGCGGCGACGCCGGTGCTGGTGGTGGACCGGCCCGGCTGGATCCGGGCCAACGTGGCGGGTTTCCGCACGGTCGTCCAGCCGTTGGTGGAGAAGCTCCAGGCGCGCCGGACGAACGGCGGGGCGGCCGGGGTGTTCGGCGCGGTGGGCGAGAAGGCCACCGGGATCGAGGTCGGGGCGCTGCTGGCGTTCCTGTCCACCAAGGTGCTGGGCCAGTACGAGACCTTCGCCCCGGCGGAGCCCCCGCTGGAGGCGCCGGACAGCCCGGCCGCTCTGTTCGACAAGCCGCGGCTGGGCCCGGACGGTCCCGGCCCGGGCCGGCTGCTGCTGGTGGCGCCGAACATCGTGCACGTCGAGCGGGAGCTGGACGTCGACCCGTCCGACTTCCGGCTCTGGGTCTGTCTGCACGAGGAGACGCACCGGACGCAGTTCACCGCGGTGCCGTGGCTGCGCGACCACATCCAGTCCGAGGTGCAGTCCTTCCTCGCCGAGACGGACGTCGACCCGGGCGCCCTGCTGGAGCGGCTGCGGGACGCGGCGGGTTCGTTCGGCGGCCTGCCGGGCGGCGGCAGCCGGGAGCGCGCCTCCTCCGGGAACCTGCTGGAGATCGTCCAGTCGCCCGCGCAGCGCGAGATCCTCGGTCGGCTGACGGCCGTGATGTCGCTGCTGGAGGGCCACGCGGACGTGGTGATGGACGGCGTCGGCCCGGCCGTGGTGCCGACGGTCGCCGAGATCCGGGAGAAGTTCCAGCAGCGGCGGGACCGCGGCGCCAACCGGCTCGACCTGCTGCTGCGCCGGCTGCTCGGCATGGACGCGAAGCTGCGCCAGTACCAGGACGGCGCGGTGTTCGTGCGCGGGGTGGTGGAGCAGGTCGGCATGGAGGGGTTCAACCGGGTGTGGACCTCCCCGAACACCCTGCCGACCAAGGACGAGATCCATGACCCGGCCGCCTGGGTGGCCCGGGTGGCCCGCTGAGCGACCCCTCCTGACGCGGGCGCGCCGTGAGCCGGGCGGCAAGCGGCGCGCGTCGGTCAAACCCGCTCGTACGAGTGGTCCAATCGGCCAGACGACGGGTGAAGAAGCGTTTCTTCATTCACCCGAACGTGGGACGGTCGTCGTACCGGGGGCGCGGGTGGCGTAGCGGGTGGCCACTATCTGCCACCATCTGTGAGCGCCCGGTAACCGGGCGCTCATGCGGTGCGCGGTTCCCGCCGCGTCCGCCGCGAGTCCTGTCCCCCTCCGTCGAGGAGTCGTCCGCCGTGGGCCCTCACCCCGCTGTCGCCGCGATACGCCTGGCCGTTCGCCGTACGCTCACCGACCTCGCCGCCGAGGCCGGTTCCACCTTCACCGCACCCGCGCGCGAGCCGCGCGAGCGCCCGGCCGGGGCGCCGCTGGTCGGTGCCGCGGTCGGCACCACCCTGATCGGCAACGCCGCGCGCCACCCCTCCGGGCTGCCCCGCACCCCGGCCGCGCCCGGCTCGCCGCTGGTCCTGGTCGCGGTCAGCGGCGGCGCGGACTCGATGGCGCTGGCCATCGCCGCCGCCTTCGAGGCCCCCAAGATCGGCCTGCGGGTCGGCGCCGTCACCGTCGACCACGGCCTCCAGGCCGGCTCCGCCGAGCGCGCCGCCCAGGTGGCCGACCGGCTGCGCACGCTCGGCCTCGACCCGGTGGAGGCCGTCCCGGTGCGGGTCGGCCGCGCCGGGGGCCCGGAGGCCGCCGCCCGGGACGCCCGCTACGCCGCCCTGGACGCCGCCGCCGACCGCCACGGAGCGATCGCGGTGCTGCTCGGCCACACCCGGGACGACCAGGCCGAGACGGTGCTGCTGGGCCTGGCCCGCGGCTCCGGCGCCCGCTCGCTGGCCGGGATGCCCGCCCAGAAGGGCCGCTACCGCCGCCCCCTGCTGGAGCTGGACCGGGCCGCCACCCGGCAGGCCTGCGCCGCCCAGTCGATCCCGGTCTGGGACGACCCGCACAACTGTGATCCCGCCTACACCCGCTCCCGGGTGCGCCACGAGGTGCTGCCGGTCCTGGAGAAGCACCTGGGCGGCGGAGTGGTCGAGGCGCTGGCCCGCACCGCCCGGCTGTTCCGCGACGACGCCGACGCCCTCGACCAGTGGGCCTCCCTGGCCGAACGCGACCTCCGTACGGGCGACGGCGCCCTGGACGCCGTGAAACTGGCCGAACTGCCGCCCGCCGTGCGCCGCCGGGTGCTGCGCCGGGCCGCGCTGCGGGCGGGCTGTCCGGCCGGGGACCTGTTCGCCCGGCACCTGGAGACGATCGACCTGCTGGTCACCGGATGGCGCGGACAGGGGCCGCTGCACCTACCCGGGGGCGTCGAGGCCACCCGCAGGTGTGGCACGCTGGTCTTTCGGCGGCAGGGCGACTGACGGGCGGGTCATGCCCCGGGGAGCCGGCCGCCGGCCACAAAGACCCCGAACGTTTGAGGACGTATCCCCGGTGGACCAGAACGACATGGGCGCTGACCTCGCGAAGGTGCTCATCAGCAAGGACGAGATCGACGCCAAGCTCCTGGAGCTGGCCGAGCGCATCGACCGGGACTACGCAGGCAAGGACCTGCTGATCGTCGGCGTCCTCAAGGGGGCCGTGATGGTCATGGCCGACCTCGCCCGGGCCCTGCACTCGCAGGTCACCATGGACTGGATGGCCGTCTCCTCGTACGGCATGGGCACCAAGTCGTCCGGCGTGGTGCGGATCCTGAAGGACCTGGACACCGACATCGCCGGCCGTGACGTCCTGATCGTCGAGGACATCATCGACTCCGGTCTGACGCTGTCCTGGCTGCTGGGCAACCTCGGTTCGCGCGGTCCGGCCTCGCTGGAGGTCTGTACCCTGCTCCGCAAGCCGGACGCGGCCAAGGTCGAGATCGACGTGAAGTACGTCGGCTTCGACATCCCCAACGAGTTCGTGGTCGGTTACGGCCTGGACTACGCGGAGAAGCTGCGCAACCTCCCCTTCATCGGCACCCTCGCCCCGCACGTCTACGGCGGCTGAGGGTCCCGTTCGGACCACGGGCGGGAACAGTAGGCCGTTCCCGCCCGTTGGACCCGGGGGACAAAGAAGCAAAGCCGTGTCGCCGTGCTCCCGCCATGGGTGGGTCGGACTGCGGTACGGTCCAATAAACCGCTCTTCACATGAGCACCAATCGGATGCGCCGCGGCCAAAGGCCCCCCGGCGCCGTTGAGTGGCAGGAGGGACGGGGCGGCAACGCCCCGCATGGATGGACGTCAAGCGATACTTCCGTGCGCCGATCATGTGGATCGTGCTGGCCGTCCTCGCCGTCATCGTACTGATGCAGGTCGTTTCGGACTCGAACGGCTACAAGACGGTGGACACCGGTCAGGTCGTCGCGGCGATCGACGCGCACAACGTCAAGTCGGCGCAGATCACCACCGGTGACTCGAACACGATCAAGATCCAGCTGAAGGACGGCGCCACGCTGCCCAGCGCCGGTACGGGCAAGACCCCGTCCGGCAGCAAGTTCCAGGCCTCGTACATCGGCGACCAGGGCGTCGCCATCGCCGACAAGCTCCAGGCCCAGGTCAACGACAAGGACCAGAGCACGCTCGCCGAGGGCTACACGATCAGCCCCGAGAAGCAGAGCACCTTCGTCAGCCTGCTGCTGTCGATGCTCCCGATCGTGATCATCGTCCTGGTCTTCCTGTTCCTGATGAACCAGATGCAGGGCGGCGGCTCCCGGGTCATGCAGTTCGGCAAGTCCAAGGCCAAGCTGCTCACCAAGGACACCCCGAAGACCACGTTCGCCGACGTCGCCGGCGCGGACGAGGCGGTCGAGGAGCTCCACGAGATCAAGGAGTTCCTCCAGGAGCCGGCCAAGTTCCAGGCCGTCGGCGCCAAGATCCCCAAGGGCGTGCTGCTCTACGGCCCGCCCGGTACCGGCAAGACCCTGCTGGCGCGCGCCGTCGCGGGCGAGGCCGGGGTGCCGTTCTACTCCATCTCCGGCTCGGACTTCGTCGAGATGTTCGTCGGCGTCGGCGCCAGCCGCGTCCGCGACCTCTTCGAGCAGGCCAAGGCGAACGCCCCGGCGATCGTCTTCGTCGACGAGATCGACGCCGTCGGCCGGCACCGCGGCGCGGGCCTCGGCGGCGGCCACGACGAGCGCGAGCAGACCCTCAACCAGCTGCTGGTCGAGATGGACGGCTTCGACGTCAAGGGCGGCGTGATCCTGATCGCCGCGACCAACCGCCCCGACATCCTGGACCCGGCGCTGCTGCGCCCGGGCCGCTTCGACCGCCAGATCGCGGTGGAGCGCCCCGACCTCCAGGGCCGGCTGGACATCCTCAAGGTGCACCAGAAGGGCAAGCCGATCGCGCCCGACGTCGACCTGTCGGCCGTCGCCAAGCGCACCCCCGGCTTCACCGGTGCCGACCTGTCGAACGTCCTCAACGAGGCGGCGCTGCTGACCGCCCGTTCGGACAAGAAGCTGATCGACAACGGCATCCTGGACGAGGCGATCGACCGCGTCGTGGCCGGTCCGCAGAAGCGCACGCGGATCATGTCCGACAAGGAGAAGAAGATCACCGCGTACCACGAGGGCGGTCACGCCCTGGTCGCGGCGGCCTGCCAGTACAGCGACCCGGTGCACAAGATCACCATCCTGTCCCGCGGTCGGGCCCTCGGCTACACCATGGTGCTGCCGGACGAGGACAAGTACTCCACCACCCGCAACGAGATGCTCGACCAGCTCGCCTACATGATGGGCGGGCGCGCGGCGGAGGAACTGGTCTTCCACGACCCGACCACGGGCGCCTCGAACGACATCGAGAAGGCCACCGCGACGGCCCGGGCCATGGTCACCCAGTACGGCATGACCGAGCGCCTCGGTGCCATCAAGTTCGGCAGCGACAACTCGGAGCCGTTCCTGGGCCGTGAGATGGGCCACCAGCGCGACTACTCGGAAGAGGTCGCCGGGCTGGTCGACGAAGAGGTCAAGAAGCTCATCGACACGGCGCACAACGAGGCCTGGGAGATCCTGGTCGAGAACCGCGACGTGCTCGACAACCTGGTCCTGGAGCTCCTGGAGAAGGAGACCCTGAACAAGGAGCAGATCGCCGAGGTCTTCGCCCCGATCGTCAAGCGCCCGGCCCGGCCGGCCTGGACGGGCTCCGCCCGTCGCACGCCGTCCACCCGGCCGCCGGTGCAGTCCCCGAAGGAGCTGGCGCTCACCAACGGCGCCGCCTCCGTCGAGAGCGCTCCGGTGGACGTCGTGAAGCTCCCGCCGATGCCGGCCGGCGAGCCGCCGACCGAGGGCTGACCTCCCGCTGGACGGGGAATGGATGCCGCGTCACCAGGGTTTGTACCCTGGAGGCGCGGCATCCGTGCTGTTCTGCCAGAGTCTTCCGATACAAAAGCGAGGCCCGCATGATCGACCCGGTGACGTTCGACGGTCCGCCCGCCGTCGGTACCTTCGACCAGAAGCGGGCCGAGAACGCCATCCGCGAGCTGTTGCTCGCCGTCGGTGAGGACCCGGACCGCGAGGGCCTGCTGGAGACCCCGGCCCGGGTGGCGCGGGCCTACAAGGAGATATTCGCGGGCCTGTGGCAGGAGCCCGAGGACGTCCTGACCACCACCTTCGACCTCGGCCACGACGAGATGGTGCTGGTCAAGGACATCGAGCTGACCTCGGTCTGCGAGCACCACCTGGTGCCGTTCCGCGGCGTGGCCCACGTCGGGTACATCCCGTCCACCAGCGGCAAGATCACCGGGCTGTCCAAGCTCGCCCGGCTGGTCGACGTCTACGCCCGCCGGCCGCAGGTGCAGGAGCGCCTGACCAGCCAGGTGGCCGACGCTCTGATGCGGATCCTGGAGCCGCGCGGGGCGATCGTCGTGGTCGAGTGCGAGCACATGTGCATGTCGATGCGCGGCATCCGCAAGCCCGGCGCCAAGACCATCACCTCCTGCGTGCGCGGCCAGCTGCGCGACCCGGCCACCCGGGCCGAGGCGATGAGCCTCATCATCGGCCGCTAGACGGACCAGGGGCACCGCCCGGCCGTGGGCACGTCCGGCCGGGCGGTGCCCACGGCCGGGCGGTGCTCAGAACACCTCGTGCTCCGCGTGCGGCGGAGCCGGGGTGCCCAGCGCGTTGCGGCGCTCGGGCATCCGCAGGGTGACCATCCGGCGCCAGCCGTAGGCGCGGTCGTACAGGTAGAGCGCGTGCACCCCGAGGGTGACCAGGGCGAGCTGCCAGCGCGGCCAGCGCAGGATCCGGGCCATCCGGGTGGTGACGGCGAGGGCGACGTCCCGGTGGGTCCGGATCTCGCCGCGGGCGCTGGTCTCCAGGGTGTGCCGGATGTACGGGCCGTGGCCCTCGGAGAGCAGCCGCAGCAGCTCCTCGTGGCAGTAGGCGAGGTGGTTGTCCTCGTCGGCGGAGATCATCCGCATCGCCCGGCCGAGGTCGGGGTTGTCCCCGTACACCCTGACCAGCTGGCGCATCTGCTCGGCGGCGCGCTGTTCGGTGACCCGGCTGTGCGCGAGGTAGGTGATGATCTCGCGGTCGGTCAGCGGGACGTCGCTGTTCAGCCGCTCGTGGGAGAGGCCGACGCCCTGGCGCTCCAGCAGCATGCAGTAGTCGGCCTCGTCCGGCACGGGCACCTTGGGCAGGCCGCGCTTGTGCAGCAGCTGGGCGAAGATCCGGCCGTGCTTGCGCTCGTCGGCACCGTGCCGGGCGACCTTCGGGGCGAGGACCGGATCCCGGGTGAGCGCGGTGATCCGCTCGTTCTCCCAGCCGCCCTGGTCCTCGCCGTCGGCCGCGATGCTGCAGAACAGCTGGTACGCCTGGTCGTTCCGGTAGATCTCGTCGAAGAGCGAACGGGTGCTCAGCACGGTGCCTCCTTGCGCGGGTCCGGGGCGGCGCCCGGCGGTGACCGACGGGCGGTCGCGATACGTCCCCCCGAGCCGCCGGCCGTCCGGGCCGACCGGCGGGTAATCACCCGCCTGTCCTAGTGCCGGCCCGGCGCCCTTCCGGGCGCCCGTCCTAGCCCAGGTGCGCGCCCAGCCATTCGAGCGTGGCCGGGAGCTCCCTGGTCCAGCTGTCGAAGTTGTGCCCGCCGTCGTCCAGGTAGAGCGAGTCGATCGTGAACTGCGGGTTGGCCGCCGCGGCCCGGGCGGCCTGGTCGACGAACTGGACGGTCTGGGGGTAGTCGCCCTCCGTGCGGGTGGAGACCGCCAGCAGGTTGAGCGCCGGGACGGGCAGGTTCTGCAGCCGCCAGCCGAGGTCGTGCTGCTGGGTCAGCGCCTTGTCGCCGTTGAAGAGGTCCCCGCCGGTGTAGTTGTCCTGGCGCACGGTGAAGTCGCCGTGCAGGCTCGCCGCGTTGCCGTAGACGTTCGGGAAGCGCATCGCCAGGCGCAGCGCGCAGCTGCCGCCGGTGGAGTAGCCGAGGGTGCCCCAGGAGCCGGCCGTGCGGCCGACCCGGTAGCTGCCGCGGATGGCCTCGGGCACGTCCTTGACGAACCAGGTCTCGGTGCGCGTCCCGCCGGGGACGTCCACGCACTCGGTGTCCCGGGACGGGTCGACCGCCGGGCGGGCCATCACCAGGACGGTCGGCGGCATCTTGCCGGAGCGCTGCAGTTCGATCGCGGTCTGGGCGAACGGGAACTCGTGCAGCAGGTTCAGCGTGGTGCCCGGGTAGCCGGCGATGGCCAGCAGGACGGGGAAGCGGACCAGGGCGAGCTTCTGGTCGAAGTACGCGGGCGGCAGGTAGACGAACATCTGGTCGGAGTAGCCCGTCTCCTTGCCGCTGACCCGGACCGACTCGACCCTGCCGACCTCCTCGGGCGGGCCCTTCGGCAGGTTGGTGATGGTCTCCAGGCCGCCCTCGGTGGTGGGCTGGACCAGCGCGTCGGGGACCGGGGTGCCGCCCTTGTGGTTCTCGTTGCTGGTCAGCGCGAGCTTGGCGCCGCCCGGGCTGAGCAGGTCGTGCCAGGAGGTGTAGAACCCGAAGGAGTTGTTCACCGACAGCGCGAGCACGGCCAGGACGGAGGCCTGAACGACCGTCAGCAGTCCGATCCGGCCGAGCACCGGCAGCGGACGCTGGGGCGCCAGCCGAGGCCAGACCCACAGGGTCGTGACCACGGCCGCTACGCCGAGTGCGAGCAGCGAGTTCACCAGCGCGTCGCTGGTCAGTTCCATGCCGTCGGCCTTCCGGTGGGACACTGGCGGTGCGGGCTTCGTGGTCTGGCGGACCGTCAGGCCGGGCCGGCGCGGCTAGGCCGTCCGGACGCCCGGGCGGGCTGGAAGGGCGGGGCGAACCACAGGCAACCGGCGCCCTAGAATGCGGCGTCCACCGTACGTAACGCGTCCCGGGGGCCCCCGTCGCGCCACGCGGCGGCGGACCCCCGGCTCCCACCGCCGGCTCAACCCGCAGCGCCGCCACGGACCCGGTTTACCGATCGTTTCCGGGTCCTTGGTATGCGCATTGCCTGATGAAGGAATAGGCATGAAGGTCCATCACGCGTCCTCCCCCGGAGTGACGGGACACCGCACCGCAGCCTCTACGCTGAGCTTCCATGAGCGTTCCCGTGTCCGTTGAGCCGAGCCCCGAGCAGCCGTCGCGCCGTCGCCGCGGCCTGCAGACGCTGCGCAACCAGGCGTCCGCCGTCCCGAGGGCCTGGCTCCCCGGAGCGGTCGGCTACGCCTGTCTGCTGATCGGGCTCATGGACGTCGCCAGCGCGGTGTTCCCCAAGCTCCGGCACACCAAGGTGCACACCTTCGCGGGGCAGCTGCCGGGCGGCACCACCAGCCTGGCGGCCGTCGGCGCGCTGATGGTCGGCATCCTGCTGGTGCCGCTGGCGCACGCGCTGCGCCGGCGCAAGCGGCGGGCCTGGCGCGCGGTCTGCGTGCTGCTGCCGGTCAGCGCCGGGCTGCACATCGTGCGCTGGCACCAGATCGGCCCGGCGGTCGTCTCGATGGTGCTCCTCGTCGTGATGCTGGTCCACCAGCGCGAGTTCTACGCCAAGGCCGACCCGCGCACCCGCTGGCGGGCGCTGGTCAACCTGGTCGTCATGGGCGTCCTCAGCGTGCTGCTCGGCCTGCTGATCGTGAGCACCCGGACCAAGTACGAGATCGGCCACCCCGGCCTGACCGAGCGCCTGCAGCACGTCGGGTACGGACTGTTCGGCTTCGAGGGCCCGATCCGGTACAACAACGTCCGGATGTCCGACCTGGTCGCCTACCTGCTCGGCGGGCTCGGCCTGCTGACCGCCTTCACCACCGCCTACCTGGCGCTGCGTCCGGGCAAGCCGAAGCCCGAGCTGACCGCGGAGGACGAGGAGAAGGTCCGCGAGCTGCTCGCACGGCACGGCGAGCGCGACTCGCTCGGCTACTTCGCGCTGCGCCGCGACAAGAGCGTGCTGTTCTCGCCCACCGGCAAGGCGGCGATCTCCTACCGGGTGGTCTCCGGCGTGATGCTGGCCTCCGGCGACCCGGTCGGCGACGTCGAGGCCTGGCCCGGCGCGATCAAGGTGTTCATGGCCGAGGCCCGCGAGCACGCCTGGGTGCCGGCCGTGATGGGCTGCAGCGAGGTCGGCGGCGAGGTCTGGACCCGTGAGGCGGGCCTGGACGCGCTGGAGCTGGGCGACGAGGCGATCGTGGACACCTCCACCTTCTCGCTCTCCGGCCGGGCCATGCGCAACGTGCGCCAGATGGTCAAGCGGATCGAGCGCAACGGCTACTCCTGCAAGGTGCGCCGGGTCTCCGAGCTCACCGCGGAGGAGAAGTACCGGATCGCCGACGCCGCCGCCCGCTGGCGCGGCACGGACACCGAGCGCGGCTTCTCGATGGCCCTCGGTCGCTTCGGCGACCCGCTGGACGACGAGTGCGTGGTGGTCACCGCCCACAAGGAGCCCGAGGAGGGCGAGAGCGGCGACGACCTGAAGGCCGTGCTGCACTTCGTGCCCTGGGGGCCGGACGGCATCTCGCTGGAGCTGATGCGCCGCGACCGCGCCGCCGACCCGGGCCTGAACGAGCTGCTGATCGTCGCCGCCCTGCAGGCGGTGGGTGCCATGGGCATCCGCCGGGTGTCGCTCAACTTCGCGATGTTCCGCTCGGCGCTGGCCCGCGGTGAGCGGATCGGCGCCGGCCCGGTGCTGCGCGCCTGGCGCGGGCTGCTGGTCTTCCTGTCGCGCTGGTTCCAGATCGAGTCGCTGTACAAGTTCAACGCCAAGTTCCAGCCCGAGTGGGAGCCGCGCTTCCTGGTCTTCCCGAGCACCCGGGACCTGCCGCGGATCGGCTTCGCCGCGATGCAGGCGGAGGCCTTCATCACCCTCGGCATGCCGCGCTTCGGCCGCAAGCGCCAGCGCGAGGGGCTGATGCCGGTCCCGTCGACCCGCGAGGTCACCGAGGCCGCCTAGCACCTGCCCGCCGACACGGAACGGGGCCCCCGCCGACAATCCTCGGCGGGGGCCCCGTTCGATAATGGGAGACATGAACGATTCGCCGTCCTTCTCCCTGCCGGCCGGTCTGCCGCGACTGGAGCGCTGCGCCGTGATGGGCGTGGTCAACGTCACGCCGGACTCCTTCTCGGACGGCGGGATGTGGCACGACCCCGCCAAGGCGATCGCGCACGGCCTCGCGCTGCGGGCCCGCGGCGCGGACCTGGTGGACGTCGGCGGTGAGTCCACCCGGCCGGGCTCGCAGCGGGTGTCCGAGGAGGAGGAGCTGCGCCGGGTGCTCCCCGTGGTGCGCGAGCTCGCCGACGCCGGGGTGATGGTCTCCGTGGACACCATGCGCGCCACCGTCGCCGAGCGGGCCGTCGAGGCCGGCGCCACGATCGTCAACGACGTCTCCGGCGGCCTCGCCGACCCGGCGATGGCCCGGGTGGTCGCCGAGACCGGCGCGCCCTTCGTGGTGATGCACTGGCGCGGGCAGTCCGCCGACATGGACCGGATGGCGGTCTACGGCGACGTGGTGCGGGACGTGGTCGCCGAGCTGACCGACCGGGTGGACGCCCTGCTGGCGGCCGGGGTCAAGGAGGACCAGCTGATCCTCGACCCGGGGCTCGGCTTCGCCAAGACCTCCGAGCACAACTGGGCACTGCTCGGCAGGCTGGACGCGCTCACCGCGCTCGGCCGTCCCGTGCTCGTGGCGGCTTCGCGCAAGCGGTTCCTGGGTACGCTGCTCGCCGACCCGGCAACCGGGGAACTGCGCCCGGCCCGGGAGCGCGACGACGCGACGGCCGCGGTGTCGGTGCTGTCCGCCCGGGCCGGAGCCTGGGCGGTGCGGGTGCACGACGTGTCCGGCACGGCGGACGCCGTCCGGGTGGTCGCGGCCTGGCAGCACGCGGCACGGTTGGGGTGAGGGAGGGTCTGTGACGGGTGACGGCAGGTTGAGCGGCGGTACGGCCGGGCGGGCCCGCGAGGCGGACCTGGAGGCCGTGCTCGCGGCGAACCGGCGGCTCTACGAGGCGTTGGAACGCGGGGACCTGGAGGCGGTCGAGGACGTCTGGCTGGGTGCCGCCGACGCCGACGACAAGGGCGGCGTGGTGTGCGTGCACCCGGGCTGGCCGGTGCTCCGCGGCCGGGCGCAGGTGACCAGGTCGTACATGCTGATCATGATGAACACGGAGTACATCCAGTTCTTCCTGACCGATGTCGAGGCCGAGGTGCACGGTGATGTGGCCCTTGTCACGTGCACCGAGAACATCTTGTCCGGCGGCGAGTCGGAGGAGGAGGGCGAGCTCGGACCACTGGTCGGCGGAAAGGTCGTGTCGACGAATCTGTTCCGCCGCACCCCGGCCGGGTGGAAGCTCTGGTCGCACCACGGTTCACCCGTTCTGACCAGCGGGGACGACGACGAGGAGAGCTGATTCCGGCGGTTGCGGAAATGCCGCGCCGGAAAGTCGCCGGGAATTTCCGAGTGGTCACCGAACGTTCACGTCAATCGCCGTATCGGCGCGCGTGGCGTCGGTTCGTGCCGGGTAGGACGGTCAGGCGTTGTCCGTGCTCGCGGGTAGATTCGAAACGGAGTGGCGGGCGTGCTGCCCGCCTTCGCCCTGCCCGTCCATGCCTTTCTCCGGGTGGGGCCCGTCCGACTGGGAGCAGTGATTCGTTTGCTGGACCGCGTCACCCTGCGGGGGCTGCGAGCCCGGGGCCACCACGGCGTCTTCGAGCGCGAGCGCGCCGAGGGGCAGACCTTCGTGGTCGACCTGGTGCTGTACCTGGACACCCGCCCAGCCGCGGCCGGAGACGACCTCACCCGCACCGCGCACTACGGGTTGGTGGCGGAGGAGGTCACCGCGATCATCGCCGGGGAGCCGGTCGACCTGATCGAGACGCTGGCCCAGCGCATCGCCGACCAGTGCCTCAAGCACGAAGCGGTCGAGGAGGTCGAGGTCACCGTGCACAAGCCGGACGCCCCGATCACCGTGCCGTTCGACGACGTGACCGTGACCATCCACCGGGGCCGCGCATGACCCCCGCCGCGCGCCCGGTATCCGATGTAGAGGACGTTTTTCGATGAGCGAGCGAAGCGAGCGAATGATCAAGGGGCGCGCACGGGTGAATGCCCCTGCCGAGCGCGGCGAGGCGGGCGCATGAGCACCAGCGACCCGACCGCCACGCCGAACGCGTTCGACCTGGAGAGCCGGGTGGACTCGGCCGACACCACGCTGCACGGCCAGCGCTGCGCGGTGATCGCGCTCGGCAGCAACCTGGGCAACCGGCTGGACACCCTCCAGGGCGCCGTCGACGCGCTCGCCGACACCCCGGGGCTGAGGATCAAGGCCGTCTCCGCGGTGTACGAGACCGAGGCCGTCGGCGGGCCCGAGGAGCAGCCGAACTACTACAACGCGGTCGTGGTGCTGCGCACCTCGCTGCCCCCGCGGGACCTGCTGGAGCGCGGCAACGCCATCGAGGACGCCTTCGGGCGGGTGCGGACCGTCCACTGGGGCCCGCGCACCCTGGACGTCGACATCCTGGCCTACGAGGGCGTGCTGAGCGACGACCCGCAGCTGGTGCTGCCGCACCCGCGCTCGCACGAGCGGGCCTTCGTGCTCGCTCCCTGGCTGGACGCCCAGCCGGAGGCCGAGGTGCCCGGGCACGGGCGGGTGGACGCGCTGCTGACCGCGCTGGGCGGCCCGGACGCGCAGGGCGTGAAGCGCCGCGAGGACATCCGGCTGACGCTGCCGGAGTAGGCCCGGGGCCGGGCTCCGGGCGGCGAGGTCCGGGGCCGTGGGCCCGGGGAACTCGGCCGGGGGCCCGGCCGTACGAGTAGGTGTCCGCCGTTCGCGCGGGTGTCCGCCCGGCCGGGCCCGGTACGGTGGCTTGGCGTCGCCGCGCCGGGCCACCGGGCGGACGGCCGGTTCCGGTACCCGGGAAGGACCTCCTCCGAGTGAAGCTGCTTCGCCTCCGCCTGCTGATCGGCATCACCGCCGCCACGACGGCGCTGTCCTGGGCCGGCTCCAAGCTGTGGGCCTCCGTGGACACGCTGCCGGCCGTGCCGGCCGCGGCGCCGGTGGTGCTGGCGGCGGTCGCGGTGATCCTGCTGGCGACCGCGCTGTCGCTGCGGGCCCGGCTGAAGGCGGTGCGCGAGCGGCAGCCCGGGGCGAAGGGGGTCGACCCGCTGCTGGCGGCCCGGGCGGTGGTGCTGGGGCAGGCCAGCGCGCTGGTCTCCGCGGTGGTCACCGGCGTCTACGCGGGGGCCGGGATCTACCTGCTGGGCGAGCTGGACGTGTCGGCCCGCAAGGACCAGGCCGTGACGGCCGGGCTCGCGGTGCTGGCGGGAGCCGCGGTGATCGCGGCGGCGCTCTGGATCCAGCACGTGTGCAAGTTGCCGGAGAACCACGACGACCCGGGCGGTCAGGCGGCGTCGCACCGCTGAGGCGTCGCTGAGCAGGGCCTTTCTCGTGATCTTGAGTGAGAACCCGGGCACGTGCGGTAAAAACCGCACCCTGTCAAGGGCGGAAGGGGACCCTGGGCTGACACGGCCCCAATTCGCACGCTAGTTTCTTGGGCATGTCTCGCGGACGCCACCGTCATTCCTCCGTCCTCGGCCGGATCTTTCCCCCCACCGCCGCCGGCGTGCTGCTGGTCGCCGCACTGGCCGCTCTGCTTTTCAGTCAGGACACCATCCTGGTGCGCTCGGTGGGCATCGCGACGTTGATCGCGACGCTCGGCTTCGCGCTGCTGCTGCGCCAGCGGGACAAGGCGGCCCGGGCGGCCGCCGAGATGTCCGCAGCACAGCGGCTGCGCGCCGAGGAGCGGTTCGAGGAGCAGCTGGCCGAGGCCGAGTACGCGGCGGAGGTCGCCGAGGAGCGGGCCACCCGGTTCGGGCGGCGGCTGACGGCGGAGAAGTCGCGGCTGGCGAAGGCCGAGACCGAGATCGCCCGGCTGCTGCGCGAGCGGGCCGTGACGGTCGCCGAGCAGGCGCTCAAGGAGGCCGAGGCGACCCAGCGTGCGCTCGCCGCGAGCCGTCCGAAGTACCCGGCCAGCCCGGCCGCGTTCGTGCGGGCGGCGGCGGTGCTGCGGCTCCTGGAGCGCCGCGCGGCGGAGCAGGAGGCCCAGCGGGCGCGTACGGCGGGTGCGGAGGTCGCCCTGCGGGCGTCCTCGGCGCCCGCGCCGATCGCCCCGGCGGCCCCGATCGTCCCGGCGGATCAGACCGCCCCGGTGCCCGCCCCGGTGCCCGTGCCGGCCCCCGTGGCGCCCTCGGTGCCCACCCCGGGGCAGGCCCCGGTAGCCCAGGCCCCGGTGCGTCCCGAGCCGGTGCGCCCCCAGCCGGTGCGCCCCCAGCCGGTGCGTCCCGAGCCGGTCGGCCCCGAGCCGGTGCGTCCGGAGCTGACCGCGACGGTCGGTCAGCTCGGCGGGACGCCGGCCGTCCCCGCCGCGGCGCCCGCGCAGGGGGAGCGGCAGCGGCCGCGTCCGGCGCAGTCCGGGCAGGCGCGCGGGCAGGGCTTCAGCTTCTTCGGCCGCGGCTCGGGAGTCCCGGCACGCCCGGCGGCCCCGGCGCCGGCGGTGGGCAGCGTCGCCGAACTGGGCGAGCGCGCCGACCTGGCGGACGTGGTGGGCGACGAGGCGGTGGCCGCGAAGGCCGAGGCCGAGGCCCGGGCGGCGGAGCCGGCCGAGCGGCCCGGACCGGGCGAGCCGACCGTGGTGGACCTGACCCCGGAGGACGAGACCGAGCTGATCCAGCTGCCGGAGCTGCGCGCCTCGCGCTGAGGCCCGCCGGCCGGAGAAACGAAAACCGCGGCGCGGGAAGTCGGAGTGACCGACTTTCCGCGCCGCGGTGTTTTCCGCGGGTGCGTCAGATCTGGACGCCGAAGTCCTGGGCGATGCCGGCCAGGCCGGAGGCGTAGCCCTGGCCGACGGCGCGGAACTTCCACTCCGCGCCGTTGCGGTAGAGCTCGCCGAAGATCATCGCGGTCTCGGTGGCGGCGTCCTCGGAGAGGTCGTAGCGGGCGATCTCGCTGCCGCCGGCCGCGTTCACCACGCGGATGTAGGCGTTGCGGACCTGGCCGAAGTTCTGGCCGCGGGCGGTGCCGTCGTAGATGGTGACCGGGAAGGTGATCTTGACGGCCTCGGCCGGCAGGCCGGACAGGCTGACGTTGATCGCCTCGTCGTCGCCCGCGCCCTCACCCGTGCGGTTGTCACCGGTGTGCACGACGGTGTTGTCCGGCGTGCTGGTGTTGTTGAAGAACACGAAGTGGGCGTTGGACAGCACCTTGCCGTCCGCGTTCAGGACGATCGCGCTGGCGTCGAGGTCGAACTCGGCGCCGGTCGTGGTGCGGACGTCCCAGCCCAGGCCGACGGTGACCGCGGACAGGCCGGGGGCCTCCTTGGTCAGCGAGACGTTGCCACCCTTGGAGAGGCTCACTGGCATGACGTTTGCAGTCCCTTCGTTCGTTTCGTGCGCTTTTTCCCGGGACAACGCAATACTCCGTCGGCTTGGTTCCGCAGGAGCCGTGAATTCTTCGAGGGCGCCAATCGGAGGGCAAAGCCCGGGCAAAGCCGTTGCCGGATCCGCTGTCAGATCCGGGGGAACCGGCCCTGCAGCGTCCAGATGTTCGGATTGTCGGCCAGGTCGGGGTGCATGTCGAAGAGGTCGGCCAGCGTGTCCTGGAGGAAGTCCCGGGCCTCGCGCCGAAGTTCACCGTGGCGGACCACCACCGGCGGCTCGTCCGGCAGCCAGGTGGCGGTGACCTCGACCCAGTTGAAGCGGCGGGCGAAGCGCAGCAGCTCGGTGTTCTGGGTGAAGTCGAGGTCGGCGGTCTGCACCCGGGCGGCCCGGCCGCCGTCCGGGTCGCGGTCCAGGAGTTCGGCGACGTCGCACAGCGCCCAGGCGAAGTCGAGCACCGGAACCCAGCCCCAGGCGGTGGACAGTTCCGCGCCCTCGCCGTCCAGGTAGACGTCGCCGGCGAACAGGTCGTACCGCAGGGCGTGCACGGACGCGGTGCGGTAGTCCGTCTGCGGGGGGTCGGGGAAGCGGTTGGAGAGGGAGTAGCCGAGCTCGATCACGTACGCCATTGTCGGGGCTCGGGGCGCCCGGGGGTAACCGGGTGGGCCGGCGCGGGGCGTACCGATAACCGCGTGACCGGGCGGGCCGGGCGCGCGATGATGGACGCATGTCCGAGCCCATCCGCGTACGGGGGTCGGTGGTCGTCCCCGACGCCGAGCTCGTCTGGCGCTTCTCGCGTTCCTCCGGCCCCGGTGGCCAGCACGTCAACACCTCCGACTCCAAGGCCGAGCTGCGCTTCGACCTGGCCTCGACCAGGGCGCTGCCCGAGGTGTGGCGCGAGCGCGCGCTGGAGCGGCTGGCCGGTCGGCTGGTGGACGGCGGGGTGCTGGTGGTCCAGGCCTCGGAGTTCCGCTCGCAGTGGCGCAACCGGGAGGCGGCCGCGGCCCGGCTGTCGGCGCTGCTGACCGAGGCGTGCGCACCGCCGCCGAAGGCCCGGCGGGCGACCAGGCCGAGCCGGGGGATGGTCGAGCGGCGGCTGGACAACAAGCGGCACCGCTCCGAGCTGAAGCAGGGCCGTCGGGCGCCGCGGGGCGGCGAGTAGCCGGGGGCGTCTCAGCCGAGGGTGCGGTAGCCGCCGCGGAAGTAGAGCAGCGGGCGGCCGCCGGGTGCGGGCACGGTGGCCTCCAGGACGCGGCCGAGCAGCAGGGTGTGGTCGCCGGCGGGTATCCGCTGCTCGGTGCGGCACTCGACGGTGGCCAGCGCGCCCTCGATCAGCGGGGCGCCGGTGCGGGGGCCGCGCCGGTACGGGGTGTCCGCGAACAGCAGGCGGTCGCTGAGCCGGCCCTTCATGGCGAACCGGGAGCCGAGCGTCTTCTGCCCCTCGGTCAGCAGCGAGACCGCCCAGGTGTCGTTCCGGGAGAGCACCTCGTCCATCCGGGAGTCCTCGCGGACCGAGATCAGCACCAGCGGCGGCTCCAGCGACACGGAGAGGAAGGACGTGGCGGTCATGCCGACGTCCTCGCCGTCCTCCGAGTCGTGGACGGTCACCAGGCTCACGCCGGCGGCGAGCTGGGAGAGGGCAGCCCGGAACTCGTCGGGCGTGGCGTGGGGGGCAGCTTCGGGCTGCGGGGACGGGTGCACGTACCGCACGGTAGTCGTCGCCCAGGGGAAACGGCATCGGGCCTTGGTCGTAGGACCGGCGGTCCGGCCGAAGGGTTGCTCCCGGTGGTCGAACTCACCCTCAGGAGTGAAGTGGCCGGACTGGCGGGCTCAGTCGGCTTCAGCCGGGGGCCAATGCGGTCGACCACCAGAAATGTACCGATAGCGCTTTATGTCCTGCTATGGGACAGATGAACTGATTAAGGGCGCATTAGTGTCGTGTGATTTAAGTCACAAGTGACGGCCTATTGCTGACCGAGCGTGCCGAGCGCTGTGCTCCCTGTGATTCAGTTCTTCTGGCAATCGGACGATAACCAATCAAGAACTATCCGAAGCAGCCGGGGAGCCCCCGCATGGAAGCCGAGTCGGAGCCGTACGTCCGTCTCGCGACCCTCCGCACCTTGCACCGGGTCGTGGCGGACCTCAACGCTGCCCGCAGCCTCGCTGGCACCCTCCAGGCCGTCGTCGAGGGC
This sequence comes from Kitasatospora sp. NPDC005856, assembly GCF_040629945.1. NCBI lineage: Bacteria > Bacillati > Actinomycetota > Actinomycetes > Kitasatosporales > Streptomycetaceae > Kitasatospora > Kitasatospora sp. NPDC005856. Next base: position 38,263 of record NZ_JBEXWT010000083.1, read on the forward strand.
GCGGTGCACGGGCTCGGCTTCGACGCCGCCGCGGTCAGCCTGGTCCGGCCGGACGGCGACCTCGTGGTGGCGGCCGTCTGGGAGCTGGAGGAGAGCCCGATGGGCGGCCCCTCCGTGCTGCTCGGCCAGGTCGGCTCCCGGGAGTCCTGGGACCGGCTGCTCGGCGTCAGCGACCACTGGGGCACCCTGCGCTTCCTGCCGTACGACCGCGGCTGGGCCGTCGCCAGCGACATCCCGCGCTGGATCGGGGACGGTCTGCTGCCGGTGTACGCCAACGACTGGCACCCCGCCGACGGACTGCTCGCCCCGATGTACAGCGCCGGCGGCGACCTCCTCGGCGTCCTCTCGGTGGACCGCCCGCGCAGCGGCAAGCGGCCCGGGGCGTGGACCCGCGAGGCGCTGGAGATGTTCTCCCTCCAGGCCTCGATCGCGATCGGCAACGCCCGGCTGCGGGCCGAGATGCAGCGCGCGCTGGCCCGCCTGGAGAAGGAGCAGCAGGCGCTGCGGGCCAGCGAGGAGAGCTTCCGCCAGGCCTTCGAGTACGCCCCCAGCGGGATGGCGATCACCGAGCTGCACGGCGCCGGGCGCGGCCAGCTGACCAGGGTCAACGACGCGCTCTGCCGACTGCTCGGTCGGCCCCGGGCGGTGCTGCGGCAGCAGAGCTTCGCCGACCTCGTGCACCCCGAGGACCGGGCGCTGCTGGAGCGCACCAGCGCCGAGAGCGGCCGCGCCGAGCTGCGGCTGTCCCGGCGGGACGGCGGCTACCAGTGGGTCTGCCTGCGCAACTCGATCGTCGCGGACGCGGCCGAAGGGCCGAGCTTCCTGCTCACCCACGTCGAGGACATCGAGGACCGCAAGCGGCACGAGTTCCAGCTCGCCCACCGGGCCAGCCACGACGCGCTCACCGGGCTGCCGAACGGCGCCGAGCTCAAGGCCCGGCTGGCCCGCCGGCTCTGCGCCCAGCCGCAGCCGGTCGGCGCGGCCGGCCAGGTCGAGGCGGCCTACCCGCAGCCGTACGGCTACCCGGCCGACTCCTACAGCGCGCACACGGCGCACGAGGGGCTGGAGGGCGCGGACCCGTACGCCGGGCCGGCGCACGGCTACGGGCTGCCCGAGGGCCTGCCGAGCGGGCTGGGCCCGGGCTACGGGGAGCACGTGCACGCGGTGGTCCCGGCCGAGTACGGGCCGGGCGGCGACGCCTGGTCGGTGCCCTTCCGCTCCGGCGGCGCGGCAGCGGTGGACAAGGGGCTCGCGGTCCTCTTCTGCGACCTGGACGGCTTCAAGTCGATCAACGACCGGTTCGGCCACAACGCGGGCGACGCGGTGCTGGTCGAGGTCGCCCGGCGGCTGAGCCAGGCCGTCCGGGACGGGGACACGGTCGCCCGGTTCGGCGGTGACGAGTTCGTGGTGCTGGCCGACGGGATCGGCCGCGAGGAGGCCAAGGACCTCGCCCACCGGCTGCGGGGCGCCATCATCCCGCCGATGCGGATCGACGGGCGGGCGATGCGGGTGGGGGTGAGCCTCGGGGTCGGCTGGGCCGGCTGCGGGATGAGCATCGAGGAGGTGCTGCACACCGCCGACGAGCGGATGTACGACGAGAAGCGGGCCCGGGGCGGGGCGGTGCGCGGCGCGCGCGGCGAGCGCTCGCACCGGCGCGCGGGCTGAGCGGACGGGACGGGCGGGCGGGCGAGCGCCGCGGGTGCGGGTCCGCCCTGGTCCGGCCGGGTTACCGGTGAGTTGTCAAGGGGCCTTTTCCCGCTGTCGCGTACGGCAGGTAGGGTTCCCGGTACGACAGCGTCCATGATCTGCGCCGCCCGCAGCCGGCGGCGCACCGGATGGGGGAGCAGACCACCGTGACGACCGCCGGCAGCAACGGAGTGCCCGAGGGCCAGGGGGGCGGTGCCCCGCAGGACGACGACCCGTTCGGCTACCTCTACCGCCCGGCCGACGGTTCCACCGGGCAGCCGGCGGAGCCGCAGCAGGGGGTCCCGCGCACGTCGTACAGCCGGCCGATGGAGGTCGGGCGCGCGCAGTACGGCCAGCACTACCAGCAAGGGGGGCCGCAGCGGGCGCCGCAGCAGCCCCAGCAGCCGTACGGCCAGCAGGGCATGCCGCCGCAGGGGTACCCGGGCGGCCAGCCGCAGGCCCCGTACGGTCAGCCCGCGCCGCAGCCCGAGTACGGTGCCGCGCCCACCCAGCAGACCCGCTACGCGGAGCACTCCCGGCCGCAGCCGGGCGAGGAGCCCCGTGGCAGCGGCCGGAGCAAGGGCGCGGTGATCGGCGCGGTCGCGGTGGTCGCGGCGATAGCGATCGGGGCCGGCATAGCCCTCTCCACCGGGGATCCGGACGGCGACAACAACGCCAAGGGCGGCACCAGCACCGCCGCTCCGCCGACCACCGGGGCTCCGGCGCCGACGGCCACCAACGCGAGCGCCACCCCCACGGCGACCACGAGCGCCATCGCCGGCCCGACGAACGTGGACGCGGGCCAGCTCCAGGCGCAGAACGCGCCGGTCGGCAACGGCGTCAAGGGCGCCAAGTCCGCCGACGGCAGCTACCTGACGCTCCAGCCGGGCGGCTCGGTGACCTGGACCGGCGACGTCGCCACGGCCGGGACGTACAAGCTGAGCGTGCACTACAACTACACGGGCGCGGACCTCAAGGGCTCGGCCGTGGTGAACGGCAAGGACTGGCCGAGCGGGGTGACCTACAAGGTCTACGGGGCGCCCCCCAAGGACCAGACCTCCGCCTGGTTCTCCACCTGGATACTCCCGCAGTTCCAGGCCGGGTCGAACTCGGTGACCTTCACGGTGCCCTCCGGGCCGATCCTGATCGACCAGATCACCATCGAGCCGAGCGCCTGAGCGGCCCCCGGACGCGCCGCGGCCGCCCGCCCCCGAGGGGGACGGGCGGCCGTCGCGTTCCGGGCGCCGCTCAGGCGGGCTTGACGGTGGAGAACCGCTCGCCGCCGAGCACCCAGCGGCCGCGGCGCATCACGGCGACCAGGCCGTAGGTCCGGGAGTCGACCACGACGAGGTCGGCGAGCTTGCCCGTCTCCAGCGAGCCGATCGAGTCGCTCAGGCCGAGCAGCCGGGCGGGGGTGGCGGACAGCGACTCCACGGTCTGGTTCAGGCTCAGCCCGTTGACGGTGACCGCGCGCTGGAACGCCATGTCCAGGGTGAGGGTGGAGCCGGCGATCGCGCCGCCCTCGACCAGCCGGGCCACGCCGGCCTTGACCTCGACCTGGAGGGGGCCGAGGGGGTAGAGGCCGTCGCCCATGCCGGCGGCGCCCATGGCGTCGGTGATCAGGGCGACGCGGTTCGCGCCGGCGGTGCTGTAGGCGAGGTCGAGGACGGAGGGGTGCAGGTGCACGCCGTCGTTGATGAGTTCGACGGTGACCCGTTCGTCCTCCAGCAGGGCGACGATCGGGC
>NZ_JBEXWT010000084.1:0-41129 GCF_040629945.1 Kitasatospora sp. NPDC005856
GCCGGGCCTTCCGGGCCGTCGGGCGCGCCCGGGCCCGGGTCGGCCGGTGCCGCCGCCGGGGACGAGCCCTTCCGGCGACCGCCCCGCCGATGCCGTCGAGCACCGGCCGACCTCCCCGGCCGTTCGCCGGGGGCCGCACCCGCCTCCGGGGCAGCGGGCCCGGGGCGGCCTTCGGCACCGGTCGGCGCCCCTTCGGCGGGCGCGGAAGCCTCGTCGCCCGGCGCTCCGCCGACCGGAGGCCGCGGACCCCCGGCCGGGGCCGCCGCGACCTCGGGCTCCTCGCGCCGCCGCCGCTGGGCCTCGACGGCGGTCAACAGGCCCTCGGGCGTCATGCCGTCGTTGAGCGACTCGTAGAGCAGTTCGGCCAACAGGTAGCCCGGGGCGAGCCGCAGGACGTGGCCGAGCACCACCCGGGCCGTCGCCGTGTCCCCGGCGACCCAGGACGTCCAGGCCAGCAGGGTGAGCGGGGCCACCGCGCAGCCCTCGTACGGCGGCACGGCCCGCCGGGCGAGGAAGCGCCAGAGCCGCTCGGCCGCGGCCAGTTCGGCGGGCCGGGCGAACTCGACGCCGCGGTCCCGCACCAGGCGGTCCCGCAGGGCGAGCAGCAGCTGGGCCGTACGGTCCGCATCGAGTTCCCTGGCCCCGGCCCGGAACTCGGCAACGGCCTGGTCGAGCAGGGCGATGCGCTGCTCCCTGGCGAGGGCGTCCACGGCCTCGGCCCGGGCGAGCGCCTCGCGCTGGGCGGAGGCCTCCGGCGGACCGATCGGGTCCAGCCCCCCGATGATCGCCTTCCGGCTGCCGCGCGGCACCAGGCCGGCGACCGTCGCGGCGGCCGCCGCCGGGCCGGGTTCGGGACCGCGCCGCACCGGATTGCCCGCCGCGTCGCAGCATCCGTCACCACGGCAGAGGAAGGACCACCAGCGGCCGTTCGAGACGCACAGCGACTCCTTGACGGCCACGCCCCGGCGCCCGAAGGCCGCCCGGAGGGCCTCCGCCAGCGGCCGTAGCCCGTCCACCACCGGCGGGGCGTGGGCCGTGCCGGGATCCTGGCAGAGGTAGAGGAGCACCTGGAGCGGCCGGGCACCGTGCCGCTCGGAGAGGGCGACCAGCAGGGCGGCCGTCTCCTCCGCCGCGGCCGGCCACTGCGCGGGCGACCGCGGCAGGTCCGCCCGGATCACCCCGCCCTGGTGGAGGCCGGGGCCGTGGAGCCCGACCGCGACGATGCTGTCGTCGGGGTAGAAGCCCAGGAAGTACGGAAGCAGCTCGGCCATGTCGGCCGGACCGCGCATGACGACCGACCGGTGGTCGGAGGCCGGACCGAGGGACAGAATGACGTGTTCGTTGTTCATCGCGTTCATGGCCGCAAGACTGGACGCAATCCGCGGACGACGCCGGAACCGAATTTTTTCTGTGGATAACCCCGCCCCCGAATTTCCCTTCGCTCGTTCGGAGCAGGCGACACGCCCTCCCACGAGTGGGTTTTTGACTGCCGTTCAGCGGGCCGGCGGATGAAATACACCCCGCCTTCCCCCGCTTCCCCTCCCCCGCATTCGTCGCTTGTCGGCGGTACGGGGTTACATGGACGCCATGCAGCAGCCCGACATCCACACCACCGCCACCGCCGACCGCGCCGAGGTCCGGGCGCGGGCCGAGGCCGTCCTGCGCGAGCTCGCCGGCCCCGGAGCCGCCCTGCGCGAGGACCAGTGGACGGCCATCGAGGCCCTCGTGGTCGACCGCCGCCGTGCCCTGGTCGTCCAGCGCACCGGCTGGGGGAAGTCCGCGGTCTACTTCATCGCCACCGCCCTGCTCCGGGCCCGCGGCTCCGGGCCGACGGTGATCGTCTCGCCGCTGCTCGCCCTGATGCGCAACCAGGTCGAGTCGGCCGGCCGGGCCGGCATCCACGCCCGCACCATCAACTCGGCCAACACCGACGAATGGGCGGCGATCCAGGAGGAGGTCGCCGCGGGGAAGGTCGACATCCTGCTGGTCAGCCCCGAGCGGCTGAACAACCCGGACTTCCGCGACCAGGTGCTGCCCGAGCTCGCCGCCTCCACCGGCCTGCTGGTGGTCGACGAGGCGCACTGCATCTCGGACTGGGGGCACGACTTCCGCCCCGACTACCGCCGGCTGCGCACCATGCTCGCGGACCTGCCGGCCGGCGTCCCGGTGCTGGCCACCACCGCCACCGCCAACGCCCGGGTCACGGCGGACGTCGCCGAGCAGCTCGGCACCGGCGCCACCGACGAGCACGCCCTGGTGCTGCGCGGGCCGCTCGAGCGGGAGAGCCTCACCCTGGGCGTGCTCTCCCTCCCGGACCCCGCCCACCGCCTCGCCTGGCTGGCCGACCACCTGGAGCGGCTCCCCGGCTCGGGCATCGTCTACACCCTGACGGTGGCCGCCGCCGAGGAGGTGACGGCCTTCCTGCGCGAGCGCGGCTTCCCGGTGGCCTCCTACTCCGGCCGCACGGAGGACGCCGAGCGCCGCACCGCCGAGGCCGACCTGCTGGCCAACCGGGTCAAGGCGCTGGTCGCCACCTCCGCGCTCGGCATGGGCTTCGACAAGCCCGACCTCGGCTTCGTGGTGCACCTCGGCTCGCCCAGCTCGCCGATCGCCTACTACCAGCAGGTCGGCCGCGCCGGCCGCGGGGTGGACCGGGCCGAGGTGCTGCTGCTGCCCGGGCGCGAGGACGAGGCGATCTGGCGCTACTTCGCCTCGTTGGCCTTCCCGCCGGAGGAACAGGTGCGCCGCACCATCGACGCCCTGGCCGAGGCCGGCCGGCCGCTCTCCACCGCCGCCCTGGAGCCCCGGGTGGACCTGCGCCGGGCCCGGCTGGAGACCATGCTCAAGGTCCTCGACGTGGACGGCGCCGTCCGCCGGGTCAAGGGCGGCTGGACCGCCACCGGCCAGAGCTGGACGTACGACGGCGCCCGCTATGCCAAGGTCGCCGCCTCCCGGGAGGCGGAGCAGCGGGCGATGCGCGACTATGCGGCGGGCACCGGCTGCCGGATGGAGTTCCTGCGCCGCCAGCTGGACGACGAGCAGGCCGTGCCGTGCGGGCGGTGCGACAACTGCGCGGGGCCGCTGCACACCCCGGACGTCTCCGCCGAGACGCTGGCGGCCGCCCGGGCCGCGCTCGGCCGCCCCGGCGTGAGCTTCGAGCCGCGCCGACTGTGGCCGACCGGGATGGACGCGCTGGGGGTGCCGCTCAAGGGCCGGATCCCGGCGGGCGAGCAGGCGGAGACCGGCCGGGCACTGGGCCGGCTGTCCGACATCGGCTGGGGCACCCGGCTGCGCACCCTGCTCGCCGAGCAGGCGCCGGACGTGCCGGTGCCCGGCGAGGCGGTGGACGCGCTGGTGGCGGTGCTCGCCGACTGGGCCCGGGGCCCGGGCGGCTGGGCCGGGCCCGCGACGACGGAGGGCACCCGGTTGGAGCGGCCGGTCGGCCTGGTGACGATGGCCTCCTCGACCAGGCCGCAGCTGGTCGGCAGCCTGGGCGCCCGGATCGCCGAGATCGGGCGGCTTCCGCTGCTCGGCCGGATCGACTACGCCGGCGGGCTGCCCCCGCACGGCGCCCGCAGCAACAGCGCCCAGCGGCTGCACTCGCTGGCCGGCGCGCTGGTCCTGCCCCCGGAGGTGGAGCAGGCGGTGGCGGCCGCCGGTGGGCCGGTACTGCTGGTGGACGACCTCGTCGACTCGGGGTGGACGGTCACCGTGGCCGCCCGGCTGCTGCGCCGGGCGGGAGCGAGCGCGGTGCTGCCGCTGGTGCTGGCCGTACAGGGGTGACGGAACGGCGGAGAGCCGTCGAAACAGCCCACCGACTCACCCGAACGGCCTAACGGAAAGGATCAGCCGAAGCGATTTCGCTCACACCGGTCGAGCGGCCCGAGAAAGGAGTGGTCACCATGCCTATGACGGTTCGCCCCGCCCACCGGGCGTTGTGGATCAAGGCCCGGAGGCACCTTCTCGGCGCTCGGTCCGCAGTGGAACATATCCGGCAGACCATGGGCTATCGGGTGGCGTTCATCATTTCATCGTTGCCGCTCTGCCCCCGGTGCCCTGAGAATTGGGAGGTACCCGAAACCCGGTCCGCTGGACCCGCCCTTCGGCGTACCCAGGCACCCGCCTGCCCACGGGCCAGGAAGGAGGATCGTGATCAACGGTATCGGCCGAGGTCAGAATCCCTTCTCCAGGAGTCCGGAACCCAGACGGGTACTGGACCTGGAGACCTGGACCGCCTCGGGGATCCCGTTGCTGCGCGACCCCCGCGAGTTCGTCCTGGAACTGCACCAGCGCCACCTGCCCCAGCCGGGCACCGTCGTGGTCGCCGTCGTGGACGCGCTCCACCGCCTCGTCGCCTCGGCCTCGTTCACCCCCTGGCCGCACGACACCGACGGCTGGCAGCACCGCAACGCGCTGCTGACGCACCTGCGCCGGATCGTTCCGCACGACCTGCGGCTGTCCGAGCCGACCCGCACGGCCCTGCTGCTGCGCTGCCGCGACGGCGCACCCGGCTGGACGGAGCAGGACGGCGCCTGGATGTGGGCACTGCGAGACGCGTCCGTGCTCCACGGACTGCGCTGCGGCGCGTACATCGGGCTCACCCCAGCGGGTTGGCAGGTCCTCGGGGACGGACGGGGCGGACGCAACCCGCACGCGGGCTCGTGGGCCGACGGACCGGTGCACACCGTCACGGAACTGCCGCCGCGCTCGGCACTGGACGCCCCGCGCGGCCACCGCAGCCGCCGGCAGACCGCCGAGCAGGCCACACGCGGCGAGGACGCGGCACGCTCCCCCGAGTCCGAGGCCCCCTGGGCCCCGGCGCGGGTCGCAGCGGCCGAGGCGACCCGCCGCACCGGCACGCGCTGAGTCCGCACGGGCCACCGGCCCCACCGGCGGTCGACACCGGGCGCCGAGCGCCGTGGGACGGACCCCAGGCCCGGCACCGTACGGCGGCACCGGGCCCGGGGTGGACGACTGTTGGTCAGGCCTTGACCGGACGGCCCGGCGCGGCTCCGGCCGTGCCCGCGGCAGCCGGGCCGGCGTCGCCGCAGACCACCAGCAGCGCGGTCGCGTGGCCGAGCGCCTCGGTGTACGCCTCGGCGGCCCGGGCGGACGGTCCGCCGTTGACCACCAGGACGACCACCTCGCGGCGGACCGGACGGGTCAGCGCGGCGTCGGCGTAGAACACGTCCCCGCCCTCGGCGAGCTGCGCCCAGTAGCGCTCCTCGCCGAAGGAGAGCTCGTGCTGCTGCCACGGGTGAGCCTCGCCGACCGTCAGCACCAGGATGCCGCCGGGGTCGCGGCCGGACTCCAGCAGCAGGTCGACCGTCTCGTCGGCGCGCTCCACCGCCTGCGCCGGGGTGGCGGCGATCCGCTGGACCTCCACCCGCGGTGCGGCGGAGGCCGGGGGGCGCGGCGCCGGCCCGGGCTTGGGGATCAGTCGCGGCGGGCCCGGACGGGCGGCACGCGGCGGGGCCGGGCGCGGGGGCGCCGGACGGGGGCCGGGAACCGGGGCGGCGACGGTGGTGGTGGGTGCGGTGGCGGGGGCTTGTGCGTCCGACTCGCGGGGGAAGGGAACGCCGGGGCCCGGGAGGCTCTCGTGAATCTCCGGCTCCTCGGGGAAGACAGGCATACCCGGATATCTATCAAATGCCGGTCGGGCGCGCACGGGCACCCCACCCATTGGGCACCGGTATCCCGCCGCCCCCTCCCGGGGCAATTCAAGACGGATCGTCAGAAACCGAGCGTCAGCTGTTCGTCGGCGGACCCACGGCCGTCGCCCGCGCCCTCCCGAACACGCTTGAGATGACGCCACTTCGGCAGTGCGTCCAAGTACGCCCAGGAGAGCCGGTGGTGCCCGGTGGGGCCGAACTCCTCCAGTGCGGCGCGGTGCACCGGGGACGGATAGCCGGCGTTGTCGGCGAAGCCGTACTCCGGACACTCCTCGCCCAGTTCGGCCATCAGGCCGTCGCGGTGGACCTTGGCGAGCACCGAGGCGGCGGAGACGCAGATGCAGGACTGGTCACCCTTGATCACCGTGCGCACCCGCCAGGGTCCACCGAGGTAGTCGTGCTTGCCGTCCAGGATCACCGCGTCGGGTTCGACCGGCAGCGCCTCCAGCGCGCGGACGGCGGCCAGCCGAAGCGCCGCCGTCATGCCGAGCTCGTCGCACTCCTGCGGGGAGGCCTGCCCGAGCGCGTACGCGGTGACCCAGTCGGCGAGGACGGGGGCGAGCGCGCGGCGGCGCAGCTCGGTGAGCAGCTTGGAGTCGGTCAGCCCCTCCGGCGCCTTGCGCAGACCGGTGACGGCCGCGCCCACGGTGACCGGCCCGGCCCAGGCGCCGCGCCCGACCTCGTCGAGACCGACGACGATCTTGGCGCCGGCCCGGCGGAGCGAGCGTTCGACGGAGTGCGTCGGGGGGACGATGGGCATGGCGGTTTCCGTTCGGCGGGGGCAGCCTCCAGCCTAAGCCCGGCCCGCGCCCGCCGAGTCCGCCTCCCGGCGGGAAGCGGCCGCCGTCGGCCGGGCCGGCGGGGCCCGCCAGCCCGGCCGCCCGGTCCCAGGCCACCCGGGTCCAGGCCGCCTGGGCCCGGGGCGCCGGGCATCGACCGTCGCGGGCCGGATGCCGGCCGCCTCAGGCCCGGATCATCGGTTCCAGCACCTCGTCCACCAGCCGGCCGGCGAAGCCTGGCCCCAGGCTCTCCAGCCCGCGGATCTTGACCTGGTAGAGCAGCACCGCCGGGATGACGTCCGCCACCAGGGGGGTGGCGGCGCCGGGCCGGACGTCGCCGCGCTCGGCGCCACGGCGCAGGATCTCCAGGATGGTCCGCGCGGTCGGCTCGATGACCCGGTCGGTGATGAAGGCCTTGAAGACCTCGGCCCGCTCGTGGTCGATCTCACCCATCAGCGCATTGAGCGCGGAGCCCACCCGGGAGGTCATCGCCTGGGTGAACCCCTCGACGAGCAGGTGGAGTTCGTCCCGCGCGGACCCGAGGTCGGGGGTGTCGTAAGGGCGTGGGAGAGTGGCGTCCAGGGCGTCGATGACGAGTTCGTCCTTGGATGCCCAGCGCCGGTAGAGCGCGGCCTTCCCGGTCCGCGCCGCACTGGCGACCCCTTCCATGGTCAGCCGCGCGTAACCGCCGGAGGTGAGCTGGTCGAGCGCGGCCTCGAAGATCGCGTTCTCCAACTCCTTCCCCCGGCGCCGCGCCGGCCGCCTCAGCGCCTGGTGGGCGGCCCGCACCGGACAGAAGGCCGGTTCCACGCCCGACCCGTCCGACCTGTCCGACCTGTCCGACCCGCCGCCCGGCTCCGCGCCGACCCCGGCGCCCCGCCCCGCGGCCACCGCCCCGGCGTCCGCCTCCGGGGGTCGAACGGCCGCCTCCCCCGACGCCGGACCCGCCGGACCCGCCGGGCCTCCCACCGGCCCTCCCGAAGAACCTCCCGGCGACCGACCGGACCGGTCCGCCATCAGGCGCCGCACCAACCGCTCCATCGCCACCCTCCTTAAGGAACGCTTGCGTTCACAATCACAGCCAGGTTATCGTCCCGCTTAGTGAACGATCCCGTTCCCTCCCGGCCCGCGCAAGAGCGCACGGCCACACCCGGACCGGCGACTCCGCCGAAGCCGCACCACCGAGCACATAGCCAGCAGGGGGCACATTCGTGGCTATATCCGACACGCTCAGCAAGAACTCGCCGCCGCGGACGAGCCAGGGGCGGGGCAAGGGCATCACCCTGACCGTCATCGCGGCCACCCAGCTCATGGTGGTCCTCGACGCGACCATCGTGAACATCGCGCTGCCGCACATCAAGGACGCCCTGGGCTTCTCCACCACCGACCTGTCGTGGGTCATCAACGCCTACACCCTGACCTTCGGCGGGCTGCTGCTGCTCGGCGGTCGCGCGGGTGACATCCTCGGCCGCCGCCGGGTGTTCATCTTCGGCACCCTGCTGTTCGGCCTGGCCTCGCTGCTCGGCGGTTTCGCGCAGGACAGCACCCTGCTGCTGGCGGCCCGCGCGCTCCAGGGCATCGGCGGCGCGATCTGTTCCCCGACCGCCTTCGCCCTGATCGCCACCAACTTCGACGAGGGGCCGGAACGCAACCGCGCCTTCGGCGTGTTCTCGGCGGTGGCCGGTTCGGGCGCCGCCATCGGCCTGCTGGCCGGCGGCCTGCTCACCGAGTACCTGAACTGGCGCTGGGTGTTCTTCGTCAACGTGCCGATCGCGATCCTGATCGCGATCGCCGCGCCGCGCTACATCGCCGAGTCCGAGCGCCACCCGGGCCGCTTCGACCTGCCCGGCGCACTCACCTCGACGCTCGGCCTGGTCGGCCTGGTCTACGGATTCATCCGGGCCGCCTCGGACGGCTGGTCGGACGGCATCACGCTCGGCTCCTTCGCGGCCGGCGCGATCCTGCTCGCCGCCTTCCTCGTGGTCGAGAACCGCACCGACCAGCCGATCACCCCGATGCACCTGTTCGCCGACCGCAACCGCACCGGCGGCCTGGTGATGATGCTCTGCCTGGCCGCGGCCATGTTCGGCATCTTCTTCTACGTCGTGCTGTTCGTGCAGGGTCCGCTCGGCTACAGCCCGCTGAAGGCCGGAGTCTCCTTCCTCCCGATCAGCGTCGCGATCATCATCGCCGCGCAGATCGCCTCCAACCTCCAGGCCAAGTACGGCCCCAAGCCCTTCATGGCGGGCGGCGCGCTGCTGGTCACCGTCGGCCTCACCTGGCTGACCCAGATGGGCAAGGACAGCGGCTACCTGGACGGGGTACTCGGCCCCACGGTGGTGTTCGGCTTCGGCATGGGTCTGATCTTCGTCCCGGTGATGCTGCTCTCCGTCGCCGGTGTCCCGGGCGAGGAGACCGGGGCCGCCTCCGGTCTCCTCAACTCGATGCAGCAGATCGGCGGTTCGCTCGGCCTGTCGATCCTGACCACGGTCTTCGCGCACTACGCCACGGCCGAGGCCACCGCGCAGCTGCCGAAGTTCATGGAGAGTGCGAAGCCGGAGCAGCTGGCCTACCTCCAGCAGCACCACGAGTTCCCGCAGGGCACGGACGCCGCCAACTCCGTGCTGACCGCGGGCATTTCGCACGGCTTCATCGTGGGAGCCGCACTCGCGGCGGTCGCCCTGCTGGTCGCGGTCTTCGTGATCAAGGCCAAGGCCAGCGACCTGCCGAGCGGCTCCTCCGCCGTCGCCATGCACTGACGCCGCCACGACGGACGACACCGCGGCGCGCTGACGCCGCCACGACGCGGCGCCACCACCGCCGCAACGAGCCCAGGGCCGGCCGGGAGCAACACGCTCCCGGCCGGCCCTGCCGCCGTCCGAGGGGCCCCGCCCCGGTCGGCCTACCGGTCGCGGTACGGCAGCCCCGCCCGGTCGCAGGCGTTGCGGCCCGATTCCGTCGAGCCCATCAGCGGCCGCTCCGCCAGGATCTCCCGGGCCCTGACGGCCGCGAGGTTGGTCGCGTACCAGGACCTCGACTCCTCGCCCGGGCCCGAGGCGATCAGCTGCAGCGCACAACTCCGCTGCGGCTCGGGGAGCCGGTCCAGGGCGGGCACCGCGTCCGCCGAGAGACGGCGGACGTTGCGCAGGTCGATCGCCGCGGTGTGCGGGTCGGTCCGCAGCGCCCGCTCGTACCGACTGACGTTCTGCTCGGCGACGATCGCGTCCGGGCCCATCAGGCCGTAGACCGCGACGGTGAGCATCCCGCTGAGGACGACGACGCGGGGCAGCCAGCCGGTGCGGCGGGTCAGCCCGGCGGCGATCAGCAGAAGGAAGACGGCGCCCAGCCAGACCTCGACCACCAGCACCCAGAGCCGCAGCCGGGTGAGCCCCGAGGCGTCCACGTAGAACCACATCCGGCCGAGCGCCGAGGCGACCACGGCCAGCGCCAGCAGGCAGAGCAGCCCGAGCAGGATCCGAGCCATCCGGTGGTCGGCCGCGGTGGTGCGCGGCGCCCACCGCTTGGCGACCGCCACCACGACCAGTGTCAGCACGGTGATCACGCTCAGCTGCCAGAAGCCCTGCCGGGCGTACTCGGAGCGGCTCATCCCGGTGTTGCCCAGCACGGCGTCCGCACCGCCGAGCACCACCACGGCCTGGATCGCCGCGAAGACCCCGAACATCAGATTGAGCGCGACCAGCGGCAGCGCCCACTCCAGCCGGCGCCGCTCCCGGCCCGGCCGGATCACCGTGCGGTCCCAGCGGCGCGGGCCGGCGGCCATGTGCGCGAAGCCCAGCGCGGTCACCGCGCCGAGAACGAACAGCAGGCCGCGCCCCGGGAGTTGGTCGAGGTCGAGGTCCGGGCTGAGACTGCCCAGCAGGTCCGCCATGGCCGCGTCGGCGCTGGCGAAGAGCAGGCCGAAGACAGTCAGCAGGACGGCGGCGACCGCGAGCGCCTTGAGCACCGGGACGACCCGGTTGCGGCCGGGCAGCGGCCGCCGGTCCATGCTCTCCCAGGCCCAGACCGCCGAGGGCACCAGCTGCCACAGGATGCCGGGCAGCGGGAACAGCACACCCGCCCAGCGGCGGCCGCCGTGCAGCGCCAGCGAGGCCAGGGCGAGCGCGCCGACCGCGGCCAGCGCCGCCGGCCAGGAGGCGTCCCGCCAGGCCGGAACGGCGAGCAGAGCGAGGGCGAGCAGGCTCCACACCGCCGTCCAGGGCCGGATCCGGCGACCGGCCGCCCGGGCGGTGATCCCCGCCCCGACGGCGATGACGGCGCCGAGCACCAGCAGGTTGGGCCCCAGGCCGTCGTAGAGCAGCCAGGCCGTCAGCAGGCCGGTGAGCAGGGCCGCCAGCGCGACCTTCGGCGTGGCCACCGTCCGGCGCTCGGGGTCGCTGTGGCACAGCCAGGCGCCGGCCGAGGGCACGGGCGTGCCGGGAACCCGGCCCGGGCCCGGTCGCCCCTGCGGGCCCTGCGGGCCGGGGCCCGTCGGTGCACGGTACGGGTCGTACGGGTCATACGCCCCGGGTGTGCCATGCGGGTTGTGCGACGCGGTCGGGCCCGACGCCCCAGCCGGCCCGGTCGGACCCGGCACCCCGGTCGCCCCCTGCGGTTCGGCGGAATCGGCCGAACCAGCCGAACCGGCTGAACCAACCGAATCGGCTGAACCAGGTGAATCGTGCGAATCGGACGAGGCAGGCATGGACGGACCTGACATGAGTCCCCCTCAGTGGTCGGCGGGCATGCGGAGACCACCCACCCGTCGGGGGCGGCCCACCGGCGGGCGCGCTCGGCGCCCCGGCCGCTGCCGACTGTAGACCATTCTGAACAGGTTCAAAAGTTGACTCTGAACGCGTTCAGAACACCCTCGCCACCAAGGACTCCCCGCTACCCCTTCACCGACCCGGCCAGCAACCCCCGGACGAAGTACCGCTGGAGGCTGAAGAAGACGATCAGCGGCACGACGATCGACAGGAACGCCCCGGCCGTCAGCAGCTCCCAGCGTCCGCCGAGCGAGCCGGACAGCTGGGCCAGCCGCACCGTCATCGGCGCCACCTCCGGCGTGCCTCCCGCGAAGGTCAGCGCCACCAGCAGGTCGTTCCAGACCCACAGGAACTGGAAGATCGCGAACGAGGCCAGCGCCGGGGTGCACAGCGGCAGCACGATCGAACGGAAGACCTTGAAGTGCGAGGCGCCGTCCACCACCGCGGCCTCCATCAGGTCGCGCGGCAGCTGGGCGATGAAGTTGTGCAGCAGGAACACCGCCAGCGGCAGCGCGAACATGGTGTGCGCCAACCAGACCGGCGCGTAGCTGCCCTTCAGGTCCACCGCCGGGATCAGCGTCAGCGGGCCCAGGTGGGCGCCGCCGGCGAACAGCCGCAGCAGCGGGATCAGCGCCATCTGGAGCGGCACCACCTGGAGCGCGAACACCGTGAAGAAGACCGCGTCGCTCCCCCGGAACCGCACCCAGGCCAGGGCGTACGCCGCCATCGCCGCCAGCGCCAGCGGGAAGACCGTCGCCGGGATGCTGATCGCCAGCGAGTTGACCAGGAAGGGCATCAGGCCGCTGGAGACGCCGGATCCGCCTTCGAACAGCACCGAGTGGTAGTTGCCGAGGCCGAGGTCGGGGTGGAGGAAGGCGTTCCACCAGCCGCTGGCGGTCACGTCCTGCTTGGGCCGCAGCGAGGTCACCAGCAGGCCCAGCGTCGGGATCGTCCAGAGCACCGTCATCACGATCACGAACACCGAGGCCAGCGGACTGCTGAAGGCCTTCCGTACCGGACCCGCCGGACCCACCGGACCCGTCGAACCCGCCGGCGGCACCCGCCGCACCGCCTTCACCCGCCGCGCGGACCTCACCGGCCGCGGCGCCTCCACCGCCCCCTCCCGGCCTTCCGTCCCCGTCACCGGACCTCACGCTCCTTCCGCAGCTGCAGGATGTTGTAGGCCACCAGCGGCAGCACCGCGAGGAAGAGGAGCACCGCGAGGGCGCTGCCCCGCCCGGAGTTGAACTGCACGAAGGACTGCGAGTACATCTCGTTGGCCAGCACCTGGGTGCCGAAGTTGCCGCCGGTCATGGTGCGGACGATGTCGAAGGCCTTCAGGGTGATGATCATGACGGTGGTCAGCACGACCATCACCGTGGTGCGGATCATCGGCACGGTGACGTGCCAGAACAGCCGCACCCCGCGCGCGCCGTCCAGCCGGGCCGCCTCCACGACCTCGTCCGGGATCGCCTTGATCGCCGCCGACAGCACCACCATCGCGAAGCCGGTCTGCACCCAGACCATCACCGCCATCAGCAGGAAGGTGTTCAGCGGCTGCGAGAGCAACCAGTTCGGCGGATCGTCCCAGCCCACCGCGACGGCGAGTTGGCTGAGCAAGCCGATCTGCGGCTGGCCCGGCCCGCGCGACTCGTAGACGAACTTGAAGATGATCGACGCGCCGACCAGCGAGATCGCCATCGGCATGAAGATCAGGGACTTGTACACCGACTGGCCGCGCATCCGGTCCACCAGCAACGCCAGCACCAGTCCCAGCCCGGTCGCCACCAGCGGCGCGACCACCAGCCAGAGCAGCGTGTTGACCAGCACCTTCTGCACCGAGTCGGAGGTGAAGGCCCAGCCGAAGTTCTCGCCGCCGACGAACCGGGTGCCGTCGTCGTTCTGGAGGCTGAGGTAGACCGTGCGGACCAGCGGCACGACCAGGCCGACGGCCAGCAGCAGCACCGCCGGGCCGAGGAACACCGCGACCGCCAGCGGACGGGCCAGGCGGCCCCGGGCGCGGCCGGCGACCAGGAAGACCACCAGCAGGATGCCGAGGAAGCCCGCGACGGCGCCGAAGGTGTTGCCGAACTTGACCGCCGCGTCGGTCCAGGCGCCGGCCGCCAGTCTCCCGGCGTTCAGATGGTCGGCGGCCAGCTCGGCAACGGGTGGCGGGAATCCGGGTACGGACATGGCTGCACGTCCCTTCGGGCGTGGTGGGAAGGGGGCGGGCGGTGCGGGTGGGTGGCCCCGCACCGCCCTCGACAGGTGGTCCCGGGTGCGCGCCGGCAGCGGCCCGGCCTCGCGGCTACTGCGGCCAGGCGGCGTCGATGTCGGCGGCGGTCTTCTGGATCGACTGCCCCTCGGCGAACCAGGCGGTCAGCGACTTCCACTCCTGCCCGGAGCCCACGGCGGCCGGCATCAGGTCGGAGCCGTCGAAGCGGAAGGTCGCCGACGGGTCGGTCAGCGCCTCGGCCGACAGCTTGTCGATCGGGTCGGTGTACAGGCTCTTGTCCACGCCCTGGTTGGCCGAGACCCAGCCGCTCGCGGTCTTCACCCGGCTGCTCGCCCAGTCCGAGCTGGACAGGTAGTTCTGCACCGCCTGCACCTCGGGCCGGCCGGAGAAGGCCGCCAGGAACTCGCCGCCGCCCTCGACCGGATTGGCGACCGACGGGTTCACCGCGGGCAGGTGGAACGCGAAGACGTCCCCGTCCGGGCCGACCTTGGTGCCCTTGGGCCACTGCGCCTCGTAGAACGAGGCCTGCTGGAGCATCGCGCACTTGCCGCCCAGGATCGGGGTGCCCGCGTCCTGGAAGGTCGTGGTGGCGATCGACTTCACGTCACCGAAGCCCGCGTTGACCCAGGCCGGGTTCTGCATCCAGTCGGCGACCGTCTTCATCGCGGCGGTGATCTTCTGGTCGGAGAACTTCACCTGGTGGCCGACCCACTGGTCGTACACCTCGCCGCCGTACGATCCGAGCACCACCTCCTCCAGCCAGTCGGTGGCCGGCCAGCCGGTGGCCGTCCCGGAGGCGATGCCGCCGCACCACGGCCTGGCGCCGCCCGCCTGGGCGATCCTGTCGCTGAGGGCCATCAGGTCGGCCCAGGTCTTGGGCACCTCGTAGCCGCCCGCTTTGAAGGCCTTCGGCGAGTACCAGACCAGGGACTTCATGTTGGCGCTCATCGGGGCCGCGTAGAACGTGCCGTTGACCGAGCCGTACGTCCGCCAGATCGGGCTCCACTTCTCCTGGTTGGCGACGGTCTGGGCGGGCGGCTTCACCACCTTGCCGCTCTTCACCATCTGTGCCAGCAGGCCCGGCTGCGGGATGATCGCGAAGTCCGGGGCGTTGCCACCGGAGACCCGGACCGGCAGCTGGGACTCGAAGTCGTTCGATCCCTCGTAACTGATCTTGATCCCGGTGCACTTGCCGAACTCGGCCCAGGACTTCTCCAGGTTGTCCGACTCCGGGCTCAGGATCGAGGCGAACACCGTCACGGTGGTACCCGCGTGCCCGGCGTACGGCTGGTACTTGGCACAGTCACCGGACAGCGACGCGGCCGATCCACCTCCGCCGCCACCCGAACCACCGGAGCTGTTGGAGCACGCCGCGGTCAGCGCCAGCGCGGACACCAGGGCGGACACGGCGGCCAGACGGCGACGGGAACTCGGTTGCCGCGCGGTCGGGTTGAGGGTCAATGCGGTTCTCCTCGCCAGGGCGTGCTGCCGACGGTGGACTGAACGACATTGCGCTGTACCGGAGATGGGCCTGCAGGAATCACGGATGGGATCACGGATGGGATCACGGGCGAACGGCGGCCGGACTGATCGAAGACGTTAACGCAGCCGCCGCCCCTCGCCAAGGTCCACGTTCGACCTTCACAAGCCGGTGTCCCGACCGTGACCCGCGACCAGGCGGCTCCCGGACCGCCACCGCCAGAAGTCGAAGGCCCCGACCGGAAACCCGGACGGGACCGATGACATGACGACGTATCAGGTCCGGTAAGGGGTCGGGCCGGCCCGGTCAGAACAGCCGGATCGGCACCTCCAGCAGGCTGTTCACCACCAGCGAGGGGCTCGGCCGCAGTTCGTCGTCCGGCACCGCGAGCGACAGCCCCGGGAAGCGCTCGAAGAGCGCGGGCAGCGCGATCCCCGCCTCCAGCCGGGCCAGCGGGGAGCCCGGGCAGACGTGCGGGCCGTGGCCGAAGGACAGGTGCCGGGTCGGGTCCCGGGTGACGTCGAAGACCTCGGCCGTCACCCCGTGCTGGAGCGGGTCGCGGCCGATCGCGTTGTACGAGACCAGCACCGGCTCGCCGGCCGGGATCACCACCTCGCCGACCGGGATGTCCTGCGCGGCGAACCGGAACAGGAAGTTGCTGGTCGGCGGCGTCCAGCGGAGCGACTCCTCCACCACCGCGTCCCAGGAGACCCGACCCGAACGCACCAGCTCCAGCTGGTCCGGGTGGGTCAGCAGCGCCCGCACCGCGTTGCCGATCAGGTTCACCGTGGTCTCGTGACCGGCCGCGATGATCACCCGCAGGGTGGCCGCCGCCTCCGCGTCCGTCAGCGCCCCGCCCTCGGTGTCGGCCGCCAGCAGCACGCTCGCCAGGTCCTCGCCGGGAGCCGAACGGCGCTGCGCCACCAGACCGTTGACGAAGGCGTTCAGTGCGGCCACGGTCGCCTGGATGCCCTCCGGGTTCGGCTTGATGCCGAAGAACCGCTCGTACAGGTCGCGCAGCAGGCCGTGGTCCGACTCCGGAACGCCCAGCAGCGAGCAGATCACCGTCATCGGCAGCGGGAAGGCGAAGGCCGTCTTGAGGTCCACCACCGGCTCGCCCGCCGCCAGGGCGTCCAGCAGCGCGTGGGTGACCTCCTCGACGCGCGGACGCATCAGCTCCACCCGGCGCGGGGTGAAGGCCTGCGCGACCAGCGCCCGCAGCCTGCGGTGCGCGGCGCCGTCCGTGGTCACCATGCTCGGGCCGGGCACCGCCAGGCCGATCAGCGGCCAGGTCTTCGGCACCTCGCCGCGTTGGTAGGCCGCCCAGTGCGCGGCGTCCTTCACCAGCCGGGCGTCGGTCAGCAGGTCGCGCGCGGCGGCGTGCTGCGTCACCGCCCAGGCGGCGACCCCGCCGGGCAGCTCGACCGGCACCACCGGGCCGGCGGCCCGCAGCAGCGCGCCCTCGGCCGCGTTGTCACGGGCCAGCGGGTCGAGGACTATTCGGGCCGGGGCAGCGGTCATCGACGACTCTCTTTCGAACGGCGGGTGTTGAACGGTCAGGCCGGCTGGCCCGGGGTGAACGAGACCGGCAGCGCCACCAGCCCCCGCACCCAGGCCGACGGCCGCCACACCAGTGCGTGCTCGGCCACCGCCAGCCGCAGGTCCGGCAGCCGGTCGAGCAGCACCTCGATCGCGGTGGTGGCGATCACCTCGGCCGCCTCCTGGGCCGGGAAGGGGCAGCCGTGCTCGCCGTACGAGTAGCTCATGTGCGCCCGGTTCCCCTCCGCCGGGCGGCCGTCCGCCTGCCGGACCGACGGGTCGGCGTTGGCCCCGGCGATGCCGAGCAGGATGAGGTCCCCCTCACCGATCCGCTGCCCGCCCAGCTGGGTGTCCCGGACCGCCCAGCGGCCGGCGAAGATCTGGGTCGGGGTGTCCTCCCAGAGCGCCTCGTTCAGCGCCTGGCTGATGCTGCGGCGGCCTCCGGCCAGCGAGGCGGCGAACCGCTCGTCGGTGAGCATCAGCCGCAGCGCGTTGGAGATCCAGTACGAGCTCGGCTGGTGGCCGGCGATCAGCAGCACCCGCAGGTCGCGCATCACCTCGTCGTGGGTCAGCCCGGCCGGGTGCGCCAGCATCCGCGAGGCGACGTCGGCGCCCGGGTACTCGGCCTTCTCCTCGACCAGCGCGAGCATCAGCTCCAGCAGCCGCTGGGCGCCGGCCGGCGCGTCCGGGCCGCCGTCCAGCATCGCCAGCAGCGCCGCGATCAGCTGCGGCGCCTGCTCCTCGTCCAGGCCGAGCACCCGGCACAGCACCAGCAGCGGCATCCGGTGCGCGTACTCGGCGACCAGGTCGGCCTCGCCACGCCCGGCGAACTCGTCGATCAGCCCGTCGGCGATCTCCTCGGCGTGCTTGCGCAGCTCGTACGGGTCGATCCCGGCCAGCGCGTCGGTGACCGCGCGCGAGCGCCGGACGTGCTCCTCGCCCTCGGCGTAGAGGATCGAGGGCACGGGCGCCATCATCGGCTTCAGCGGCCAGTCGGCGGGCAGCACCTCCCAGGCGTGCCAGCGGCTGGAGTCACGGCCGAACAGCTGCGGCTGGCCGGTCACCTGCTGGAGCTCGCGGTAGCCGATGACCAGCCAGGCGGGCACACCGCCGGCCAGCTCGACCGGGGCGACCGGGCCGTGCGCGGCGCGCAGCTCGCGGTAGAGCTGGGCGGGGTCGGTCTGGAAGCGCGGCCCGTACAGCGGCGTGGCGCCGGCGTGCGCCGGGCAGCCCGGGGGCGGGGTGGCGGCGGGCTCGGTCACGGGGTGCTCTCCTCGTAGATCGCGGTGCGGGACCCTGCCGGGGCGGGCGCTCGCCCGGCGGCGGTGACCAGGACGGCGCCCTCGGCCGGGGCCCGGCCGTCGAGCAGGGCCTGGCCACCGGTCGGGGACCCGCCGTCAGTCAGGGCCCCGCCATCAGTCGGGGCCTGGCCGTCAGTCAGGGCCTGGCCGTCAGTCAGGGCCTGGCCGTCGGCCGGCGCCCCACCGTCGGTCAGGATCTCGCCGTCGGCCAGGGCCGTCCGGTCGGCCCCGGCCAGGGCGGCCAGGTGGTGGACCAGGGCGATCAGCACCCGCTTGCCGGACTCGCGGTCACGCGCGTCGCAGTCCACCAGCGGTACCCCGGCCGGCAGGTCCAGCGCCTCGCGGACCTGCTCCAGGGTGTGGCCCGGCTCGCCGAAGTTGTTGCGGGCCACGATGAACGGCGTGCCGTGGTGCTCCAGCCGGTCGATCGCGTACCAGGAGTCCTCCAGCCGCCGGGTGTCCACCAGGACGACCGCGCCCAGGGCTCCGCTGAACAGCCGGTCCCAGAGGAACCAGAAGCGCTCCTGTCCGGGCGCGCCGAACAGGTACAGCACCTGGCGCTCGGAGAGGGTGATCCGGCCGAAGTCGAAGGCGACCGTGGTGGAGCGCTTGCCCCAGGCTCCGGCCGGGTCGATGCCCTCGCCCGCCTTGGTCATCACCTCTTCGGTGTTCAGCGGGCGGATCTCGCTGACCGAGCCGACCAGCGTGGTCTTGCCCACCCCGAAGCCGCCGACCACGACGATCTTCAGCGCGTTGTCGGCGGTCGCCCGCAGCGGGGTGCGCGCGCCGGCGGTCCGGGCTCCGGCGTCGTCGGCGGCGTCCCGCGCGTCAGAGCTGTTGGAGGCCATGCAGCACCTGCTTCAGCGTGTCGAGGTCGGGCAGCCGGGCCTTGTTCGGCGCGAACCGGGGGTGGCGGGCGGTGACCGCCCCGGACTCCAGCAGGTCGCCGAGGAGGATCTTCACCACCGAGACGGGCAGCGCCAGCTCCGCCGCCACCTCCACGACGGCGGTCGGAGCCTCGCACATCCGCAGGATCCGGGCGTGCTCCGACTGCATCCCGGGCGCCGGCTGCCGCTCGGCGACGATCAGGGTGACCAGGTCGAAGGCGTTCTCCGGAGCCCGGCTGCGGCCCCGGGTGATGGTGTAGAGGCGGTCCGGATCGTCGTCACGGCCCGGCAGCACCGGCCCGGCATTCATATGCCGGCGCTCTCATGCGCGGCGGCCTCGCCTTCCGCCGACCGGGCGGGCGCGCTGAGGTGGATCCCGATCTGCTCGATCAGGCCGTGCATGTTGTGGCCGACCACGCCGACGTCCGCTTCGTCGTCCGTGACCACCGCGAGGTGCGCGCCCTCACCGGCCGCCACGATGCACAGGATGCCGCCGTGGAACTCGGTCATCGACTGCCGCACGCCGCCGCTGCCGTCGCCGAACTCGATCGAGGCGCCGTGCGCCAGGCTCTGCAGGCCGGAGGCGATGGCGGCCAGCTGGTCGGCCTGGTCGGTGCTCAGCCCGGCGGTGTGGCACAGCTTGAGGCCGTCGGCGGAGAGAACCAGGGCGTGCCGGGTGCCGGGGGTCGCCGCCAGCAGGTTCTCCAACAGCCAGTCGAGGTCGCGGTCGGTGGCGCTGCTCATCAGGTGTCCTTCTCGGTGACGGGGGAAGCGTCGGGCATGGTGTCGGGCTCCGTGGTCGGCGCCCCGGCAGGGGGCTGCTCCGCCCCTTCGGGACGGGCGACGGCCCGGCGGAACGCACCGAACCGGGCGGCCGCACCGGCCGCGTCGGTGCTCACGGTCTTCACGGTCCTGGCCGCCGCGGGGGCGGTGGTGGCCAGCGTCTGCCCGCGACGGCGCTGCGGCAGGCCACTGTCGGTCATCCGGGCGGGAGCGGCGGGCGCGGGCGTCGTCCCGGGCACGGGCGTCGCGGCGGGCACAACCGGCAGGGCGGGCGCGGTGGCACCCTGCGTCCCGGCGGGGGTCCGCTGCGCGAGGGGCGCCGGAGGCAGGGAGGCGGGCGCGGGGCGCGCCGAGGCGAGCGCGGGGCGCGCGGTCTCCGCGGCCGGCGCCTGAGCCGGGACGGACGCCCGGACGGGCGCCGGGCTGGCGGCCGGCACCGAGTGCGTGACGAGCTGCTGCGGGATCAGCATCACCACGCCGGTACCGCCGCGCGCCGACGGCCGGAAGGAGATCTGCAGCCCGTGCTTGCGCGCCAGCACGCCGACCACCGCGAGCCCCAGCCGGGTACCGGCGGAGAGCGTGGTGAGGTCCAGCGGCTCGGCGGAGACGGCCCGCTCGGCCCGGCGCAGCCAGCTGTCGCTCAGGCCCAGCCCACTGTCCTCGACGGTGACCACCAGCCCGGCGGGCACCTCCTCGACGTAGACGTGCACCTCGGCCGGCGGAGCGGAGAAGTTGGTGGCGTTGTCCAGCAGTTCGGCCAGCGCGTGCATCACGCCCTCGGCCGCGTACCCGGCGACCGCGGCGCTGCTGGCGTTGTGCAGCCGCACCCGCTGGTAGGCGCCGATCCGGCCGAGCGCGCCGCGCAGCACCGACTCCACCGCGATCGGCTTGGCCCATCGGCGGCCCGAGCGGGCGCCGGTGAGCACCGCGATGCTGTCGGCCATCCGGCCCGCCTGGGCGGTCGAGTGGTCCAGGCTCAACAGGTCGCCGAGGACGTCCTCGTCGTGCCGGTGCTGCATCTCGCGCAGCTCGGCGTGCATGCTCGTGGCCAACGCCTGGACCCGCCCGGCGGCGGTCGCGCAGACGGCCAGCGCGGCGGCCCGCAGCCGCTCGCCGCGGCCGATCTCCTCGCCGACGGCGCGCAGCAGCGCGTACTGGGGGTGCTTGCGGTGGACGGCCAGCGCGCTGTCCACGGCCGCGCCGGCCCGCAGCTTCGTCACCACCTCGGGCAGCACGCCCTCGGGTATCCGGGCCAGCTCGGCGCGCTCCGACTCGGCCCGGGTCCGCTCGCTCTCCGCCCCGGCCCGATCGGCGTCGAGTTCGGCCCGCAGCCGGGCCAGCTCGGCGTGCGCGGCGGTGACGTCCGCCTCGGCGCGGGCCTGCTCGGCGCGGGCGGCGTCCCGCTCGGCGAGCGCGGCGGCGGCGCGGTCGGCGGCGGCCGTCTCGGCCTGCCGGGCCGTGCCCGCGGCGACCAGCGCGGCCCGGGTCTCCTCGTGCTGGGCGGCCAGGTCCTCGGTCAGCGTGCGGGTGCGCTCGGCGCCGGACGCCGCGAGCCCGACGGTGATCAGCCAGAGCACCGTGACGGCGCCCACCGCGAGGGCGGTGAGCGGCTGGTGCGCGCCGAACGCCCGGACGATGCCGACCGGCGCGGCGACCAGCGCCAGCAGCACGGCGGCCGCGGTCAGGGCGGCGGTGCGCGGCGCGGGCCGTCGGCGCGATCGGCCGTCGGGGCTGGTGGCTTCTCTCATCGGTGCGGTCCTCGGCAACGTCGGCGGGCGGCGGCGCGGGCGGCGGGTCGGCGACGGTTGCGGCCGCCGACAGCCGGGTCGGGCGCATACGGACCGCCCGGCGACGTGACGAAACGTCTCCGGGCGTCTGATCGGTTCACGCTTTCGGCCGATCATATCGATTCAGACATAGGCCTCAAGCGGCCAGTTGACGGCCAATCTCCTACCTTCACGCCGCCCACACCGCACCACGACGCCGCCGACGCCGCCGACGCCCACCCGGCCCCCCCGGTCAGGCCCCGGCCCCCTGCCCGAGCCTCCCCTCGACCGCCCGCCGAACGGCGACCGGATCCAGCCCATGGTCGGCGATCACCCGTGCCCCGAGCCCCTCCCCCTCGCGCAGCACCCCGAGCAGCAGGTGCCCCACCGCGATCTCCCCCGACTTCAGCCGCAGCGACTCGCGCAGCGACAGCTCCAGCGCCTTCTTCGCCCGAGGGCTGAACGGGCTGCGCCCCGGCTTCGACTCCCCGGAACGGAACCAGCCGCGCCGCTTGGCTTCCCCGTCCGGCGGCGTGTCCAGCGCGCCCTCCCCGAAGGCCGATTCCACCGCGGCCCGGACGGCGTCCAGGTCCACTCCGATCGAGGCCAGTGCCTCGGCGTCGCCGCCCGGTCCGAGCAGCCGCACCACCGCGCGACGCGCCGTCTCGTGCCCCAGGCCCATCGTGATCAGGACGTCGGCCGCCGGGTCGCCCGATATGGTCAGGATCGCCAGCAGCAGGTGTTCCGTCCCGATGTGACCGTGCCGCAGGTCCCGAGCCTCCTGCTGGGCCCCGGTCACCACCTGCCGCGCCGCGTCGGTGAACCGTTCGAACATCGCTCAGCCTCCGTCCTCGCCCTTGCCGGCTCCGCGCTTCGCGTACTTCTTGTGCACCGCTTGCCTGGTCACCCCGAGGCACACCGCGATGTCCTGCCAAGACCAGCCCTGCGAACGGGCACTGCCCACTTGCAGGCCCTCCAGGCGGTCCGCCAGATCGCGCAGCGCACGGACCGCCCGGAGCCCCACGGCGGGGTCACGACTGCTCGCGGCGGCCGCGAGCTCTCCGCTCTCGCTCATGATGTCAACTGTGGTTGACACTCGCGCGCTTGTCAACCCTGGTTGACAATCACGGGGCTCACCCGAACCGCCGCTCCAGCGCCTCCTCGAAGGTCCCCCGGCCCACCGCCCGGTCCGGCGTCAGGTTGCCGCCCTCGCGCAGCCCCCGGCCGACCGCGCCCGGCAGCCGCAGCGGCAGCAGCAGCCGCCGTTTGCCCGCCGCCCGGAGGTACGCCCCGGCCAGCTCCCGGTACGAGCGCACCTGCGGGCCGCCGACCTCCGGCGCGAAGCCGGCCGGTTCCTCCCCCACCAGGTCCGCGACCGCCGCCGCCACCTCCCGGACGTCCACCGGCTGGAACCGCACCCCGCCGACCACCGGGAACACCGGCAGCTTCGCCGAGGCGCCGAAGACCCGCAGCAGCAGGTCGTGGAACTGCGTCGCCCGCAGCACCGTCCAGCCCAGCCCCGACTCCCGCACCACCTGCTCACAGGCGAGCTTGGTGTTGTAGTACGCGATCGGGACCCGGTCGATCCCGACGATCGACACGTACACCAGGTGCCGCACCCCGGCCTCCCGGGCCCGGGTCACCAGGGTCCGCACCCCGGCCAGGTCCTCCTTCTTCTGCGTGGTCGCGCAGTCCACCACCACCTCGACCCCGGCCATCGCCTCCGCGATCCCGGCGCCGGTCACCAGGTCCCCGACCGCCCACTCGACCCCGTCACCCCCGCCCCGCGCCCGCCGGCTCAGCCCCCGCACCGCCACCCCGCGCGCCACCAGCAGCCGCACCACCTCCCGCCCGAGCGTGCCCGTCGCCCCGGTCACCAGCACCGTTCCCATCACCACACCACTCCTTCTCGGAAGGCTCGGAAGAACCCGTCACCCCCTGCGGACCGGACTCCACCCCCGAACGTGACATCGGCATTCCCGGGAACGCGAAAAAGCGGGGCGAGGACCGGAATGGTCCTCGCCCCGCTTCAGGGGGTCACCTCAGGAGGCGACCACCGGGGTCGAGCGTGGTCAGCTGCAGCCGCTGGTGGAGCCGCAGCCCTCGCAGAGGTAGCAGCTGCCGGCGCGGCGCATCTTGGTGCCGCAGGAGAAGCAGAGCGGGGCGTCGGCGTTGAGGCCGAGCTGGATCTCCATCAGCTCCGTGGAGTTGTGGGCCTGCTTCGGGGCCGCCTTGGGCGCCTCGACGGCCGGGGCCGGGACGGCGGCCGGCTTGGCGGCGACCGGGGCGGACTGGGCGAGCGACTCGGTGTCGAGCTCCTCCTCGGCCTCCAGCGGCTCGTACGAGCCCGTCTCCAGGTGGCGCTGGCGCTCCTCGACGGAGTGGATGCCGAGCGCCGAGCGGGTCTCGAACGGCAGGAAGTCGAGCGCCAGGCGGCGGAAGATGTAGTCGACGATCGACTGCGCCATCCGCACGTCCGGGTCGTCGGTCAGGCCGGCCGGCTCGAAGCGCATGTTGGTGAACTTCGAGACGTACGTCTCCAGCGGCACGCCGTACTGGAGGCCGACCGAGACGGCGATGGAGAAGGCGTCCATCATGCCCGCGAGGGTCGAGCCCTGCTTGGACATCTTCAGGAAGACCTCGCCCAGACCGTCGTCCGGGTAGGAGTTGGCGGTCATGTAGCCCTCGGCGCCACCGACCGTGAAGGAGGTGGTGATGCCCGGACGGCCCTTGGGCAGGCGCTTGCGGACCGGGCGGTACTCGACGACCTTCTCGACCACGGCGGCCGGGGCCTCCTCGGCCTTGGCCTCGGCGGTCTCGGAGTCCTTCTTCTTGGCCGAGAGCGGCTGGCCGACCTTCGAGTTTTCGCGGTAGATGGCGAGCGCCTTGACGCCCATCTTCCACGCCTCGAAGTAGATCTCCTCGACGTCCTCGACGGTCGCGGCGGCCGGCATGTTCACGGTCTTGGAGATGGCACCGGAGATCCACGGCTGGATCGCGGCCATCATCCGCACGTGGCCCATCGGAGAGATGGAGCGCTCGCCCATCGCGCAGTCGAACACCTCGTAGTGCTCGGGCTTCAGGCCCGGCGCGTCCACGACGTTGCCGTGCTCGGCGATGTGGGCGACGACCGCCTCGATCTGCTCGTCCAGGTAACCGAGGCGCTTGAGGGCGCGCGGGACGGTGCCGTTGACGATCTGCATCGAGCCGCCGCCGACCAGCTTCTTGAACTTGACCAGGGCGAGGTCGGGCTCGACGCCGGTGGTGTCGCAGTCCATCATCAGGCCGATGGTGCCGGTCGGGGCGAGCACCGAGGCCTGGGCGTTGCGGAAACCGTTCTGCGCGCCGATGCGCAGCACGTCCTGCCAGGCCTTGTTGGCGGCCAGCCGGACCGGGGCGTCCAGGTCGTCGAAGGAGACGGCGTCCAGCGAGGCGTCGGCGTGCTGCTTCATGACCTGCTGGTGCGGGGCCGCGTTGCGGGCGTAGCCGTCGTACGGGCCGACCACGCCGGCGAGTTCGGCGCCGCGGCGGTAGGCGGTGCCGGTCATCAGCGAGGTGATGGCGCCGGCCAGGGCGCGGCCGCCCTCGCTGTCGTAGGCGTGGCCGGTGGCCATCAGCAGGGCGCCGAGGTTGGCGTAGCCGATGCCGAGCTGGCGGTAGGCGCGGGTGGTCTCGCCGATCTTCTCGGTGGGGAAGTCCGCGAAGCAGATGGAGATGTCCATCGCGGTGATGACCAGCTCGACGACCTTGGCGAAGGTCGTGGCGTCGAAGGAGTCGTCGTCGCGCAGGAACTTCATCAGGTTCAGCGAGGCGAGGTTGCAGCTGGAGTTGTCCAGGTGCATGTACTCGGAGCAGGGGTTGGACGCGTTGATGCGGCCGGACTCCGGGCAGGTGTGCCAGTGGTTGATGGTGGTGTCGTACTGGATCCCGGGGTCGGCGCAGGCCCAGGCGGCCTCGGCCATCTTGCGGAACAGCTTCTTCGCGTCGACGGTCTCGATGACCTCGCCGGTCATCCGGGCGCGCAGGCCGAATTCGGTGCCGTTCTCGACGGCGGTCATGAATTCGTCGTTGACGCGGACCGAGTTGTTGGCGTTCTGGTACTGGACGGAGGTGATGTCGTCCCCGCCGAGGTCCATGTCGAAGCCCGCGTCGCGCAGGGCGCGGATCTTCTCCTCCTCCTTCACCTTGGTCTCGATGAAGGCCTCGACGTCCGGGTGGTCCACGTCGAGCACGACCATCTTGGCCGCGCGGCGGGTGGCGCCACCGGACTTGATGGTGCCGGCCGAGGCGTCGGCGCCGCGCATGAAGGAGACCGGGCCGGAGGCGTTGCCGCCGGAGGAGAGCAGCTCCTTGGAGGAGCGGATCCGGGAGAGGTTGAGGCCGGCGCCGGAGCCGCCCTTGAAGATCATGCCCTCTTCCTTGTACCAGTCGAGGATCGACTCCATGGAGTCGTCGACGGACAGGATGAAGCAGGCGCTGACCTGCTGGGGCTGCTTGGTGCCGACGTTGAACCAGACCGGCGAGTTGAAGCTGAACACCTGGTGGAGGAGGGCGTGCGTCAGCTCGTGCTCGAAGATCTCGGCGTCGTCCTTGGTGGCGAAGTAGCCGTGCTTCTCGCCGGCGGCGCGGTAGGTGAGCACCACGCGGTCGATGATCTGCTTCAGGCTCCACTCGCGCTGCGGGGTGCCGACGGCGCCGCGGAAGTACTTGGACGTGACGATGTTGACGGCGTTGACCGACCAGAAGTCGGGGAACTCGACGCCGCGCTGCTCGAAGTTGATCGAGCCGTCGCGCCAGTTGGTCATGACGACGTCGCGCCGCTCCCAGCGGACCTCGTCGTACGGGTGGACGCCAGGGGTGGTGTAGATGCGCTCCATCCGGAGACCGCCCTTCGGGGCCTTGGCGCCCTTGGCCGCGGCCTTCTCGGACTTCGACCCGCGCGCGGAACCGCTCGTGGTGTCTGTCACTTCTCGCTCCTCCTCCTGGGCAAACGCCCGAAGTGCCCCGAAAAGTCCGGGCACTGCTGGTTCGTTCTTCCGGTGTGCGGGCAGGCGGAGACCTTGCCTGCTTACGCACGGTTTGTAGTGTTCTGTGCCCAGTTTTCGGGCACGCGTGGGCCCCGCGGGGCCGTGGTGGTGCGACGGGGCCCGCCCGGGGCCCGGTGCCGGCGCCTCCTAGGGCGCGGCGGCGGAGACGGACACGGGGGTGTCGTCCGCCTCGGGGGCGCGGGGCCGCTCGGCGCGGAGTTCCGCGATGGCGGCCTCGAAGTCTTCCAGTCCGTCGTACGCCTGGTACACGGAGGCGAAGCGCAGGTAGGCGACCACGTCGAGTTCCTTGAGCGGACCGAGTATGGCCAGCCCCACGTCGTGGGTGGTCAGCTCGGCGTTGCCGCTGGCGCGCACGCACTCCTCGACCCGCTGGCCGAGCTGGGCCAGCGCGTCCTCGGTGACGGGGCGGCCCTGGCAGGCCTTGCGAACGCCGGTGATGACCTTCTGCCGGGAGAACGGCTCGGTGACGCCGCTGCGCTTGATGACCATCAGCGCGGCCGTCTCCACCGTGGTGAAGCGGCGGCCGCAGTCCGGGCACTGCCGACGACGGCGGATGCAGCTGCCGTCCTCGGTGGTCCGGCTGTCGACAACGCGGCTGTCGGAGTGCCGGCAGAAGGGGCAGTGCACCTGGGGATCCCTCCCTGGCAGAACGTTCGGACCGTTTGAGTCTAAGCGATGTGCCCCCGACCTCGGCAAGCTGATCATGCCGGGCGACCACTAGTACTGGGCACGGAGAGGACTGTAGCCACTACATCTAGGAGTCCGGGGGAGGTGAGCGCCGTGGCGTGTCGACGTCGGGGCGGCGCCGATTAGACTGCCGGAGTCGAGTTCTTCTCGAACATTTACTCGATGTACAACAAAGCCTTGATCGAGTCAGTCAACTCCCGAATAATTCACTCGAACGTGTGTTTGGCGCAACCTTTCGATAGGAGGCGCGTTGGGCTGGAAAAGGGAGAGGACAGCCGTCGAGAGGGGCCGCCGTGAACACGATCGAAAGCAACACCATCCCGGTGCAGGAACACTCCCAGTTCAAGGTGGGGCAGCGCACCACGAATCAGCAGGGTGTGGACATCAGCATGGACCGTAGCGAAGACCACCGTCTCCCCGGCGCGGCCCTGCCCGGGGCGCCCCGCGTTCCGGACCAGCCGATCGAACACTCCACCGCCATGGACGACACCCATCCCTCCCCCGCCCGCGCGATGCCCGGCCGCCCCCCCGGCATCCGCACCGACGAGGCCGGTCTCACCGAGCGCCAGCGCCGGGTGATCGAGGTCATCAGGGATTCCGTCCAGCGCCGCGGCTACCCGCCGTCCATGCGCGAGATCGGCCAGGCCGTCGGCCTGTCCAGCACCTCCTCGGTCGCCCACCAGCTGATGGCCCTGGAGCGCAAGGGCTTCCTGCGCCGGGATCCGCACCGCCCGCGCGCCTACGAGGTGCGCGGCGTCGAGGTGGCCCGCCCGAACACCGCCGAGACGGCCGGCCGGCCGTCCACCTCCTACGTTCCGCTGGTCGGCCGGATCGCCGCCGGCGGGCCGATCCTGGCCGAGCAGACGGTCGAGGACGTCTTCCCGCTGCCCCGGCAGCTGGTCGGCGAGGGCGAGCTGTTCGCGCTCACCGTGCGGGGCGACTCGATGATCGAGGCCGCCATCTGCGACGGCGACTGGGTCACCGTGCGCCGCCAGCCGGTCGCCGAGAACGGCGACATCGTCGCCGCGATGATCGACGGCGAGGCCACCGTCAAGCGGCTCAAGCGTGAGGACGGCCGGATCTGGCTGATGCCGCACAACTCGGCGTAC
Source organism: Kitasatospora sp. NPDC005856 (assembly GCF_040629945.1). NCBI lineage: Bacteria > Bacillati > Actinomycetota > Actinomycetes > Kitasatosporales > Streptomycetaceae > Kitasatospora > Kitasatospora sp. NPDC005856. Next base: position 28,051 of record NZ_JBEXWT010000084.1, read on the forward strand.
GAGCCGATCAACGGCGACAACGCGACCATCCTGGGCAAGGTCGTCGCCGTCCTGCGCCGCCTCTGACCTCCTTCCGCCACCGACAGCACCGGGAAGGGGCTCCACCGCTCGTGCGGGGAGCCCCTCCGGCGTTTCGACCCGGAGGACGTGAATCCGGAAACCGGGGAACCGGGGAACCCAAGAGCACGGAGCCCGCGGGCCGCCCCCTCAGCCCCGCTTCACCACCGGCCGCACCGGCGCCGCCGAGGCGTCGATCGCCGCCAGCGAGCGGCGCACCTGGTTGCGGTCCGTGGTGTACCAGAACTCGGGCATCGAGGACCGGAAGAAGCTCCCGTACCGCTTGGTCTCCACCCGCGGGTCCAGCACCGCGACCACGCCCCGGTCGTCGGCCGCGCGCACCAGCCGACCCGCGCCCTGCGCCATCAGCAACGCCGCGTGCGTCGCCGCGACGGCCATGAAGCCGTTCCCGCCGCGCTGTTCGACGTCCTTCTGGCGGGCGCTCATCAGCGGGTCGTCCGGCCGGGGGAACGGGATCCGGTCCATCACGACCAGCTGGCAGGCCGAGCCGGGCACGTCGACGCCCTGCCAGAGCGAGAGCGTGCCGAACAGGCAGGTGGTGGCGTCCGAGGCGAACTCCCGGATCAACTCGCCCAGGGTGTCCTCGCCCTGGAGCAGGACGCGGTGGTCCAGCCGCTCGCGCATCGCCTCGGCGGCCGTCTGGGCTCCCCGCATCGAGGAGAACAGACCCAGCGTCCGCCCTCCGGCCGCGCCGATCAGCTCGGCCAACTCGTCCAGCATGTCCGGCCGTTCGGGATCGCGCCCGGGGTCGGCCAGGTGCTTGGCGACGTACAGGATGCCCTGCTTGGGGTACTTGAACGGCGAGCCGACGTCGATCCCGCGCCAGTGCGGCACCGCGTCCTCGCCGAAGGCCGGGCCGGACTCCGGGTTGTCCCCGGCGGTGCGGACGTCCGGCAGCCGCGTCTCGGAGGGCAGGCCGACGGAGGCGGCGACGCCGTTGAAGTCCCCGCCGAGCTTGAGCGTGGCCGAGGTGAGGACGACCGAGCGCTCCTTGTACAGCCCCTCGCGCAGCAGCCCGGAGACGCTCAGCGGGGCGACCCGCAGCGAGGCGGTGCCCAGCCCGTAGCGGTCGCTGCGCTCGATCCAGACCACGTCGTACTCGGAGTCCTCCAGCAGCCGCTCGGCCGTCTCGTGCAGCGCCTCGGCCGAGGCCATCGCCTGCTTGCGGACGGCGTCCTCGTCGCTGAGCCCCTTGTCCCTGGTCTCGCCCAGCGAGGTGATCACCTGGCGGGAGGCGTCCCGGATCGCGGTGACCGCGTACGCCAGGTACTCGGGCAGCTCCTCGACCCGGCCGGGCTGGGCGGTCTCCATCAGGCCGTGGTAGTTCTCGGCGGCGGCCTGGAGCGCGTCGACCGCCTTCTCGTTGGCCAGCCGCGCGGCCCGCTTCACCGCCCGGTTGACCGCGCCGACGGTCAGCTCGGCGGTGGCCGCGCCGGTGACCCGGTTGACCAGCTCGTGCGCCTCGTCCACGATCAGCAGCCCGTGCTCGGGCAGCACCGGCGCGCCCTCGATCGCGTCGATCGCGAGCATCGCGTGGTTGGTGACCACGACGTCCGCCAGCTTGGCCCGCTCCCGCGCCTTCTCCGCGAAGCACTCCTGCCCGTACGGACAGCGCGTGGCGCCCAGGCACTCCTTGGAGGTGACCGACAGCTGGGCCCAGGCCTTGTCGGAGACGCCGGGGCTGAGGTCGTCGCGGTCCCCGGTCTCGGTCTCGTCGGCCCAGTCACGCAGCCGCAGCACGTCCTGCCCGAGCTTCCCGGTGGGCCCGCCGAGTGCGTCCACCGGGTCGAACAGGCCCTCGCCCTCCTCGCTCGGGGTGCCCTCGTTGGCCCGGTGCAGGCACAGGTAGTTGGAGCGGCCCTTGAGCATCGCGAACAGCGGGCGGCGGCGCAGCACCGGGTGCAGCGCCTCGACGGTGCGCGGCAAGTCCCGCTCCACCAGTTGGCGTTGCAGCGCGAGGGTGGCGGTGGCGACGACCACGCGGTCGCCGTGGGCGAGCGCGGGCACCAGGTAGGCCAGGGACTTCCCGGTGCCGGTGCCGGCCTGGACGAGCAGGTGCTCGCCGTGGTCGACGGCGTCGGCGACGGCCTCGGCCATCCGGACCTGGCCGGGGCGCTCCACACCGCCTACGGCCGCCACCGCGGCGTGCAGCAGTTCGGGGATCCGCGAGCGCGGGACGGCGACGGCTTCCTCGGCCTCGTCGCCGGGGAGCGCCGCCCGCTGGGATTCGGAGTCGTGGGATTCGGAGTCGTTCGTCATGACCCTCCCACCCTACGGGGCGGGGGTGACAATCCGGTCCCGTTGCGCGGGCAGTCGCACGTCCACGGCGACCAGCGCGTTCGGCACGGTCCCGTACCGGGCGGCGTGGGGGCGGTGCGGGCGGTCCTGGTAGCCGTCCAGCAGCAGCCGGTTGCGGTTGAGGCAGAGCCGGTCGATCCGGGGGCGGAACAGGTCGAACAGCTCGAAGCGCTCGCACAGCTCGGGGAAACGGGCCTGGTAGCGCAGCACCTCGGCGCGCAGCAGCGCCCAGAAGTCGGTCTCGGGCAGCCCGGTCTGCGCCTCCAGCAGCGGGGCGAGGTAGCGGAAGACGCCGATGAACAGCCCGGAGTGGATGAACTGGCAGAGCCCCTGCGGGCTCTCCCGCAGCAGCACCTCGGCCACCTCGGCGGGCAGTGCGTCCAGTTCGGGCAGGCTCTGCGCGCTGAGGTTGACGTCGTCCACGAAGTCCTTGACCGCGAGCCGGACCGGCGCGTCGGACGGGTCGAAGACCACGATGGCGTTCTCGCCGTGCGGGGAGAAGACCAGCCCGTAGCGGTAGAGGAAGTGCAGCAGCGGGGGCATCATCGCGGCGAACAGCCGGGCGGTCCAGTCGCCGGGGAGCAGGCCGGAGCGGTCGATCAGCTCTGCGGCGAGCGCCCGCCCGTCGGAGCCGGTCTGCAGCAGCGCGGCCAGGGTGCGGGCCCGCTCGCCGCCGTCCAGGAAGGGCCCGAGCGGCTGGCGCCAGATCGCGCCGAGCAGCTCCTTGTACTGGTACGGCGCCTCGGGCAGCTCGCGGTAGAGCGGGTGGTCGACGGTGACGGAGGCGATCTCGCCGAGCAGGATCACCCGGCACTCGTCGCGCAGGTACGGGTCGGCGTCGCGCAGCCCGAGCAGCCAGGCGGTGACGGCGGGCGCGGCCAGCGTGCGCTCGACCGGCAGCCCGCGCCAGACCAGGGTGTTCAGGATGGACAGCGGCAGTTTGACGGTGCAGCGTTCGGGGTGGGCGGTGTTGAAGAAGGAGCGGATGGACTGCTGGGGCAGCCGTGGATCGCCGTCCGAGGGCAGCGGAACGATCTCGCCGGAGGCGATCCAGGGGGCGAACAGCGGCAGGACCGTCTCGTCCCACTGCCACGGGTGCACGGGCAGCAGCAGGTAGTCCTCCGCGGCCGGGCCGAGCACGGCGCGCAGCGCGTCCACGTCGTCCAGCTCGCGGTCGTACAGCTGCTCGGGCCGTTCGAGACCGGGCACCCCGCGGTACTCGGCGAGCCGGCGGTGGACGGCGATCCAGGGCAGCGGGCGCGGGCTGCGGGCCTCGGGGGCCCAGCGGGCGGCGTCGCTGCCGGAGAAGCCGATCCGGCCCTTGTTGGGCACGATCCAGGGGTGGCCGGTCTGCCGGCCCTCCAGGGCGGCGTGGTCGAGGTCGGCGAGTTCGGCGGCGGTCAGCGCGGTGGCGAGCTGGCGGGCGTCGGAGGTCAGGGTGGCGGAGAGCTCGCGGATCAGGTGGCCGGTGGTCTCGCCGCGCATGCCGAGGGTCTGCCGGGCGTACGGGAGGAAGCGCAGCGGATCCAGGCCGTCCGGGCGGGTGCAGTGGACCGAGTCCGGGTCGACCTGCCAGCTGTCGTAGGCGCCGCGCCGGGCGGTGAAGCGGTACTCGGCCTCGGGCAGCTCCAGCCGGTACTCGCCGGGCTCCTCGCCGGGGACGGGCCGCAGCAGTTCCTCGTAGGCGAACTCGCCCAGCATCTTGGCCAGCAGGGCGCGGCCGGCCCGCTGCCAGTGCCCGGCGGTGAGGTGCGGGGGCAGGTGCAGCGGCGGTTCAGCGGCCGACGGTTGCGGCACGGGTCAACTCCTGGGGGCGGGGGACGACGGGGGTCCGGTCGTGGTCGTAGGGCGCGAGGTCGGAAGCGGGCCCGGCGGGAGCAGGCCCGGGAGCGGTCGGGGAAGCGCCGGCGGGCCCGGAAGCGGGAGCGGGAGCGGGAGCGGGTACGGGCGGCGCGAAGCCGGTCCAGGCGGTGCGGTCGGGCAGCCGGTGGACGGTGCGCCCGGTGACGGCGTTGAGGATCACCGCGGCCCGGTGGGCCCCGAGTCCGAGGTCGGGGGTGCCGACGCCGTGGGTGTGCAGTTCGGCGTTCTGGACGTACAGCCCGCCGGTGAGTTCGGTCCGGGTGGCGACCCGGTGGTCCAGGTCGACCCGGTAGCGCCCGGCCTCGTCCCAGTCGATCAGTTCGGCGAGCGGTTCGAGCGCGGCCGGTCGGGCCGCCCGGTAGCCGGTGGCGAGCACCACGGCGTCGGTGCGCAGCAGGTGCTCGGCGCCGGAGTCGGTGTGCCGGCAGTGCAGTTCGAGGCCGCCGCAGGGGCCCGGCCGGGCGGCGGTGACGGCGGTGCCGGGGGTGATCTCGACCGGGGCGGTGTCGATCGGCCGGCCGATGGTGCGCTCGTAGAGGTGGTCGTGGATCTCGGCGAGGGTCTCGGCGCTGGCGGCCTTGTGCAACTGCCACTGGGCGGTGACCAGCGCGTCCCGGACGGGTGCGGGCAGGCCGTGGAAGTAGCGGGTGTAGTCGGGGGTGAAGTGCTCCAGGCCGAGCTTCGAGTACTCCATGGGGGCGAGCGCCCTGGTGCGGGTGAGCCAGCGCAGCCGGACGCCGTCGCCCTCGTGGCGCCGGAGCAGGTCGAGGAAGACCTCGGCGCCGGACTGTCCGCTGCCGACCACGGTGATGTCCCGGGCTCCGGCCAGGTCGGCGCGGCGGTCGAGGTACTCGGCGGAGTGGAAGGCGCGCGGGTGGCCGGCCAGTTCGGCGAAGGCCTCGGGGTGCACCGGCCGGGTGCCGACGCCGAGGGCGAGGTTGCGGGCCCTGACCTCGCGGCGCCGGCCGGTCGCGGTGTCGGTCAGCTCGGCGCGGTACCAGGGCGCGTCCCAGTGCAGGGCGGTGACCTCGGTGCCGAAGCGGCAGTTGGCCAGCCGCTCGGCGGCCCAGCGGCAGTAGTGGTCGTACTCGCGGCGCGGCAGCTGGAAGCGCTCGGCGAAGTAGAACGGGAAGAGCCGGTCCTGGTCGCGCAGGTAGTTGAGGAAGGACCACGGGCTGGTCGGGTCGACCAGGGAGACCAGGTCGGCGAGGAACGGCACCTGCATCCGGGCGCCGTCCACCAGCATCCCGTGGTGCCAGCGGAACTCCGGGCGCTGGTCGCAGAAGAGCGTGCGCAGGCCGGGGACGGGCTCGGCGAGCGCGGCGAGCGAGAGGTTGAACGGGCCGATGCCGACGCCGAGCAGGTCGTACGCAGGGGGTGTCGAGGTGTCCACAGGGGTGTCCTAGGCGGGGAGTTGGGCCTGCGCGGCGGGCCCGTCGGCCCGGTCGCGGACCATCAGGGCGGCGCGTTTGCCGGGCAGGTCGAGTTCGGCGGCGGCTCGGAATCCGGCCCTTTCGAAGGCCCGGACGGACCGCCGGTTGCGGACGTCCGGCTCGGCCACCACCCGTTCGCAGCGCGGATTCCGGCGAAGAATCAATTCTGCGAGGGCGGCGAGGAGGACGGCGCCCAGGCCCCGGCCGCGGCTGGCGGCGGGGCCGAGCAGCAGGTGCACGCCGGTGTCGTACGGCCGGGCGGGGTAGTGCGCGGCGAGCGGGTCGAGGTCGGCGCGGTAGACCTCCCAGTAGCTCATCGGCTCGCCGTCGAGCAGGCCGAGGCAGGGCAGGCTCCGGCCGTCGCCGTCCTGCTGGGCCCGGACGTGCCGTTCGGTGACCTCCGGCGGCCCGGCGAGCTCCCAGAAGGCGTCGACCTCCGGGTCGTTCATCCACCCGGCGAGCAGCGCCAGGTCGGCGGGCAGCCGGACCGGGCCGAGCCGGAACTCGCCGGCCGGGGTGGGGACGGCGCCCCACCCGGGCAGGTCGTGCGGCATCAGGCGCCCGCCACCGGGTTGGGGATGTCCACGTACACGGACTGGCTGGCGACCGGGCCGACCAGCTCGTCCATGCCGTTGATCCGGGTGAGCAGGTTGGCCTTGCAGGGCAGTGTGGGCGCGTCCAGCAGCAGCGCGGGCAGCGCCGAGCCGGTGGCGGCGGCCCGCGGCCCGGCCAGGAACCGGCGCAGCGCCGCCAGCAGCACCGTTTCGTCGGCGAGCCGTTGGGAGCCGAAGGCGCCGATCAGGCCGAGCACGTGGTTGATGCCGAGGTAGTAGGCGAAGTGGTGGTCGATCACCTCGTCCGGCAGGAAGGTGTCGCTGTCCGTGCCGAGCCCGGGCAGCCGGGCGGCGAGCCCGGCGGTGGCGCTCTCCCGGTAGTAGTAGCCCTGGTTGTCGCGGTAGCGGCCGCCGCGGGGCCAGCCGTCGGCGTCCAGCAGCACCAGACTGTTCTGCTGGTGGGCCTCCAGGGCGATGCCGCCCCGGCCGTCCAGCCAGAGGATGGGCAGCACGACCGCGTCCAGGTAGCGCAGGAACCATTCGGCGGCCACGGTCGGCAGCGGGCGGGCGCAGCGCAGGGCCAGCGCCCGCAGGATGTCGCCGAGCCGGGAGGGCACGGTGTCGCCGCTGCCGAGCGGTTGTTCGGCGACCAGCCCGGCGACGCACAGCACGCGGTCGGTGGGTGCGAAGGGCTGGGCACGCAGCACGGTGTCCAGGCCGCCCGGGTCGCCGAGGTCGGGGTGGTCGACGCCGATCCAGGCCGGGTCGCGGACGATGTCGAAGCCGGGGTGGGCGGACCGCCACTCGGCGGCCAGTCCGCTCTCCAGCAGCCGGTGCATCTCCAGGCCGCGGTGCAGTTCCTTGCGCAGGTTCTCCCGGCGGGAGTTGGTGATCCGCAGGCCGAGCGAGAGCTTGAGCATCCACGGGGTGCCGGGCCGGTAGACGGTGCGCACCGAGGAGGTGGGGTACCAGGGCTCACCGGCCGGGCCGAGGTCGTGCAGCAACCCGTCGGCCAGCAGTGCGGCGACGGCCGGGCGGTGGGCGAGTTCGCGGGCCTGCCAGGGGTGCAGCGGGAGGGCCGCGGTGCCGGGCGGCAGCGCCGGGCCGTCGTCGAGCAGGCCGGCGGTGAGCTGCTCGGCGCTCTCGGCGACGGCGGAGCCGGCCGCGAGCAGTGCGCGGTCCACCGCGTACCAGTGCAGCTGGAAGGAGCCGTGCAGTTCGGGCGAGTAGGCGGCGCTCTGGGCCGGGCCGAGGCCGTCGCGGCTCTTGGGCGTGGGGTGCAGCGGGTGGCCGAGCAGCAGGGACTGCTCGGCGGCGAGGAAGTGCGAGCGCTCCGGGCCGCCGGGCGCGGCGGCGGTGCGGCGGTGGGCGAGGATCTCGGCGGTGCGCACGACCGAGTCGGCGACCCGGCCGGCCAGGTCGGCGACCTGGCCGGGGTCGGGCCGTTCGGCGGCCGCGGCGGCGAGCAGCGCGGCGGCCGTGACGGCGTCGACCGGGGCCTCGGCGCCGCCCTCGCCGGCCGCGAGGGTGGCGGGCCCGAAGCGGTGCCAGCCGCCGGGCGACCAGTAGCGGACCGGGGCGGTGAGTCGGGCGGCTCCGCCGAGGACGGCGATCCGCAGTCGGCCGTCCGGGCCGGGCCGGGCTCCGGTCTCCCGCGTCCAGCAGCGCAGCAGGGCCTCCAGTCCGGCCTGTTCGGCGGCGACGGCCGGGTCGGGGTGCAGCAGCGGGTCGTGCCCGGAGGCCCGCTCCACGGTGGGCGGCGGTACGGGCGGGGCTCCGGTGAGGGCGGTGCTCAAGGCTGCTCCTTGGGGCGCGTGGGGGTGCGGACGCGCACTGTGGTGGAGGGGATCGGCGGGCGCTCACACCGTCGCGTCAGGTAAGGGTTACCTATCCCTGACGGGTGATCACAAGGACCGCTCACTCGTCCGGGTGAGAATCGGCGATTGTGCACATTCGGGACCGAATGCCCTGCTGGGGCGGTGAGGCGGCCGGGCCCGGATCACGGATCGGTGACCTCCGGCCCGCACCGCAACCCGGGGGGCGGGCACCGCCGTCCTCCTCGGCGATGGAAGACTCCAGGACGGCGGACCGCGCACCGCGGACCGGCCGGGCACCCGCCACCCCGGCGCGGAGCCACCCGGCACCACCCGGTGACCCGGCGTCATCCGGCGCCCAGGCACCACCCGGCACCCACCGCCCGAGCACAGGGGGAAGCGCACAGATGCCAACGATCCACCGGTCAGCCCTGGCCGCCGCCCTGGCCGCGGGCACCCTGTTCGCCGTGAGCGCCTGCGGGCCGGACGGCCCGGCGGGCGGCGGCGGGACCAGCGCCGCGCCGCCGCCCTCCTCCACGGCGTCCCCGGCCGCGGGCACGGGCGGGGCGATCGGCGGGATCACCCTCCCGTCCGGGCTGCCGACCAGCCTGTTGGAGGGGCTGCCCAGAACCTGGGACGACCTGAAGAAGTGGAAGTTCGAGGACTGGGACAAGTGGGCGTCCAAGCACGTCTTCAACAACCCGGTGGTGAAGGACTTCTGGGACCCGGACAAGATGGGCGACTCCAAGCCCGCCGACCCCGCCCCGCCCGTCGCCAAGCCCGCCCCCGCCACTCCCGCGCCGGCCACCGACGACGGCGTGACCGACCCCGAGCCCCCGGTGGTCAAGGCCGTCGCGGTGCCCCGCCCGTACACCAAGCAGCCCTCCGGCAAGGTGTTCTTCTCCGCTCAGGGCGGCCGCGGCAACTGCTCGGCGACGGTGATCACCGACCCGCAGCACCCGGGCAGGAGCAACCTGGTCTGGACGGCCGGTCACTGCGTGCACGAGGGCAAGGGCGGGAGCTTCTACAAGGACCTGGTCTTCGTGCCCGCCTACAACAACTCGGGTGCCTCCAGCGGCGGCAAGCGGGCCCCGCTGTCCGAGCTGGCCCCGCTCGGCACCTGGTGGGCCGAGCAGGTCACCGCCTCGCCGCAGTGGATGGTCGAGGGCGGCGGCAGTGGCGACGCCGCCAACCAGTACGACTTCGCGGTCATGCGCGTGCGCAACCAGAACGACACCGGCAAGTCCCTGGAGGAGACGGTCGGTTCGGCCGTCCCGGTCTGGTTCGACGCGCCGCGCGACCAGCTCAAGGTCTCGGCCGTCGGCTACCCGCTCGTCAAGCCGTTCGACGGCCAGGAGCTGTACAAGTGCGACGGCGGCAAGCCGACCCGGCTCTCCTTCGACGCCAAGCGCCCGACGATGCTGACCATCGGCTGCAACATGACCCAGGGCGCCAGTGGCGGCGGCTGGTTCGCCACCATGCCCGACGGCAGGACGGCACTGGTCAGCAACACCTCGATCGGCACCCAGGAGCACACCACGCTGAGCGGCCCCTACCTGGAGGCGGTCGCCCGGCAGGCGCTGGACTGGATCTCCAAGAAGTAGCAGCCGTTCGAAGGAAGCAGCCGCCGGGGGGCGGTACGGAACCACCAGCGCAGCACGGGGGACGAGCCAGCATGCCGACAACCACCAGCCGGCGGCGCCGGGCCGCGACGGCCTGCGCCGCGCTGCTCGCCGCGCTCGCGCTGGGCGCGTCCGGGTGCGGCCCGGACGGCCCGCCCCGGCCCGCCACCGCGCCCCTGGCCCTGCCCCGGTCCGCGCCCACCAGCCTGGGCGACCTCACCGGCTGGAAGGTGGAGGACTGGGACCGCTACGTCGCCGACAGCGCCTTCTCCGGCGACGCGGCGCCCGGCTCCTGGACGGCGGCCCGGATGGACACCGCCAAGCCCCGGCCCACCCCGGAGCACTCCCTCGCCGCCCCCGCGGCGGCCGGCGTCGAACAGGACGCCCCGCCCGCCGCCGTCCCGGCCGCGCCGCAGCCGCACCCGTACGGCCGGGCCGGCGCGGTGGTCGGCCGGCTCTTCATGACCACCCCGCAGGGCGACGCCGTCTGCTCCGCCACCGTGGTCTCCGACCCGGTCGCCCCCGGCCGCAGCAACCTCGTCTACACCGCCGCGCACTGCCTGCACGACGGCAAGGGCGGCGGCTGGCTGAAGAACCTGGTCTTCGTGCCCGGCTTCAACCGGGACGGCCGGATGGTCCACGGCAAGCCGAACCCGGACCAGCAGGCCGCCCCGTACGGCCGGTGGACGGCGGTGCGCGCGCTGGTCTCGCCGACCTGGCTCCAGGAGGGCGGTGTCGGCGCCCGCAACCAGTACGACTACGGCGTGCTGCGGGTGCGCGGCGAGGACGGCTCCGGAAGGTCCCTGGAGGAGACGGTCGGCGGCTCGGTGCCGATCTGGTTCAACGCCCCGCGCGAGCAGATCACCACGACCGCCGCCTTCGGCTACCCCGCCGAGCGGCCGTTCGACGGCCTGGAGCTCGAACAGTGCGACTCCCCGGTCGCGCCCGGGCGGCTCTCCTTCGACCGGACCCGCCCGCCGATGTACGTGATCGGCTGCTCCATGACGGCCGGCGCCTCCGGCGGCGGCTGGTTCGTCACCCGGGACGGCAAGCCCAACCTGATCAGCGTCGGCGCGGTGGGCGACCGCAATCCGGCCGGCTACCAGGCCGGGCCCTCCCTGCAGGACCAGGCCAAGCAGGCCTTCGACTACTTCGCCAAGAACGTCAGGTAGCCCCCGCGGGGGCACGGGAAAGGGCCCCCGGAAACCGCGACGGTTTCCAGGGGCCCTCCGCGTACCGGGGCCTCAGCCCTGCAGGGCCACGGCGAAGTACTCCAGCTCGGCGGCCAGCTCGGCCGGCACCTTGGCGTGCAGCAGGGTGCCCTCGCCGGTGTGCTCGGTGGAGATCAGCTCTCCCTCGGCGTGCACCCGGGAGACCAGCGCGCCCTGGGTGTAGGGCACCAGGGCCCGCACCTCGACCGCCGGACGCGGCAGCTCGTCGTCGATGAGCTGCAGCAGCTCCTCGATGCCCGCTCCGCTGCGGGCCGACACCACGATGGCGTGCGGCTCGCGGCGCAGCAGGCGCTGGAGCACGTGCGGATCGGCGGCGTCCGCCTTGTTGATCACCACGATCTCCGGCACGTTCTGCGCGTCGACCGAGACGATGACCTCGCGGACGGCGGCCAGCTGCGTCTCCGGCTCGGGGTGCGAGCCGTCCACCACGTGCAGGATGAGGTCGGCGTCGGCGACCTCCTCCATGGTCGAGCGGAAGGCCTCGACCAGGTGGTGCGGCAGGTGCCGGACGAAGCCGACGGTGTCGGCCAGGGTGTAGAGCCGCCCGCTCGGGGTCTCGGCCCGGCGCACGGTCGGGTCCAGGGTGGCGAACAGCGCGTTCTCCACCAGGACGCCCGCGCCGGTGAGCCGGTTGAGCAGCGAGGACTTGCCGGCGTTGGTGTACCCGGCGATGGCCACGGACGGCACCTGGTGGCGCTTGCGCTCCTGGCGCTTGGTGTCGCGGCCCTTCTTCATGTCGGCGATCTCCTTGCGGAGCTTCGCCATCTTCTCGCGGATCCGGCGCCGGTCGGTCTCGATCTTGGTCTCACCGGGACCACGGGTGGCCATGCCGCCGCCCGAGGTGCCGGAGCCACCGCCACCCATCTGCCGGGACAGCGACTGACCCCAGCCGCGCAGGCGCGGCAGCATGTACTGCATCTGCGCGAGCGAGACCTGCGCCTTGCCCTCCCGGGACTTGGCGTGCTGGGCGAAGATGTCCAGGATCAGGGCCGTCCGGTCGACGACCTTGACCTTGACCACGTCCTCCAGGTGGATCAGCTGCCCGGGCGTGAGCTCACCGTCGCAGACCACGGTGTCGGCGCCGCTGGCGGCGACGATGTCGCGCAGCTCCTTCGCCTTGCCGGAGCCGATGTAGGTGGCCGCGTCGGGCTTGTCGCGGCGCTGGATGAGGCCGTCCAGCACCTGGGAGCCGGCCGTCTCGGCGAGCGCGGCGAGCTCGGCCATCGAGTTCTCCGCCTCCTCCAGCGTGCCGTCGGTCCAGACGCCGACGAGCACCACGCGCTCCAGGCGGAGCTGGCGGTACTCGACCTCGGTGACGTCTTCGAGTTCGGTGGAGAGGCCGGCGACGCGGCGCAGGGCGGCTCGCTCACTGCGGTCGTACTGGTCGCCGTCGTAGTGGTGGCCGAGGTCCTCGTCGATGGCCGCGAGGTCCTCGTCCATGAGGGCTTCCGCCCGCAGACCGTCGAGGCGGCGCGGAGCGTCGGCGTGGTCGCGGGTGTCGAACGTGGAGGTCATTCTGTCCTTTGGCTCGCTGGTACGGGTGGCCTTCGGGGGCCGCGGTGGCGGTCCCGTACGGAGTCTGCCCAGCTGCCGCCCCGGCTACCGTCCGGGCGGGGAGAGCTACCCCTCGGGTCCTCGGGCTGCCGCCCGGGCTCCTGTGCCCGGACAACGCCGTGGACCGGCCGTGAATTCCCCATGATGGTCGCACGCCCGGCGCGGGCCGGTCATCCCGATTTCCCCCGGGCTACCGGGCCGAGCGGCCGCTCCCCCGGTTCCCGGCCGCCCTCCGGGGCCTGCGGGCGGCTCACGTCGTACACCCCGGAGACCTTGAGCATCGCCCGCATCAGCCCGGGCAGGGCGGCCGGCTCGGGCAGTTCGACGGTGTAGGTGTGCCGGACCCGGGACTCCTGCGGCGGTTCGACCTCGGCCGACACGATGCCGACGCCGGCGCCGGAGATCGCCGCGGTGAGGTCGGCGAGCAGCCGGGGCCGGTTCAGCGCCTCGGCCCGCAGGGTGACCCGGTGCCCGGCCGCCGGGGCGCCCTGCGGCTGCCAGCGGACCTCCAGCTCGGCCCGCCCGTCCGCGCGCATCCGCCGGTGGACGGCTCGACGGGACCGGTCCGGAGGCCACTGCGGCCCGCATCGACCGGTGTGCGCGGTGGTTCCGGCGCGCCGGAGTGGGCGAC
>NZ_JBEXWT010000085.1:0-40634 GCF_040629945.1 Kitasatospora sp. NPDC005856
GGAGCGGCGACCGGAGCGGGGGCGGCGGCGGGCGCGGCCTCGGCGGCCGGGGCCGGAGCGGCGGCCGGGGCGCCCGAGCCGTCGTCGATGATCGCCAGCTCGGCGCCGACCTCGACGGTCTCGTCCTCGGCGACCTTGATCGAGGAGAGGATGCCGGAGACCGGGGCCGGGATCTCGGTGTCGACCTTGTCGGTCGACACCTCGAGCAGCGGCTCGTCGACCTCGACACGCTCACCCTCGGCCTTCAGCCAGCGGGTGACGGTGCCTTCGGAAACGCTCTCGCCCAGTGCGGGCAGTGTTACTGAGACCGCCATGGTTTCAGCGACTCCTATCAAGTCTTGCGTACGGGAAGTACTTGCGTACGGGAAGTACCGGGAAGGGGGTGGGGCGTGATCAGTCGTGCGCGTGCAGCGGCTTGCCGGCCAGCGCCAGGTGCGCCTCGCCCAGGGCCTCGGACTGGGTCGGGTGCGCGTGGATGAGCTGCGCGACCTCGGCCGGCAGGGCTTCCCAGTTGTAGATCAGCTGGGCCTCTCCGACCTGCTCGCCCATGCGGGCGCCGACCATGTGGACGCCGACCACGGCGCCGTCCTTGACCTGGACGAGCTTGATCTCGCCGGCGGTCTTCAGGATCTTGCTCTTGCCGTTGCCGGCCAGGTTGTACTTCAGGGTGACGACCTTCTCCTTGCCGTACAGCTCGACGGCCTTGGCCTCGGAGATGCCGACGGAGGCCACCTCGGGGTTGGAGTAGGTCACGCGCGGAACGCCGTCGTAGTCGATCGGCATCGGCTTGAGGCCGGCCAGGCGCTCGGCGACCAGGATGCCCTCGGCGAAGCCGACGTGGGCCAGCTGGAGGGTCGGGGCGAGGTCACCGACGGCGGAGATGGTGGGCACGTTGGTGCGCATGTACTCGTCGACCAGGACGTAGCCGCGGTCCATCGCGACGCCGTTCTCCTCGTAGCCGAGGCCGGCCGAGACCGGGCCGCGGCCGATGGCGACGAGCAGCAGGTCGGCGTCGATCTGCTTGCCGTTCTCGGTGGAGACGCGGACACCGGTCTCGGTGTACTCGACGCCCGAGAAGCGGGCCTTCAGCTCGAACTTGATGCCGCGCTTGCGGAAGGCGCGCTCCAGCAGCTTGGAGGAGTTCTCGTCCTCCAGCGGGACGAGGTGCGGCAGCGCCTCGACGATGGTGACCTCGACGCCGAAGGACTTCCAGACCGAGGCGAACTCGACGCCGATCACGCCGCCGCCGAGGATGACGGCCGACTTCGGGATGCGGTCGAGCTTGAGGGCGTGGTCCGAGGAGATCACGCGGTTGCCGTCGATCTCCAGGCCCGGGATCGAGCGCGGCACGGAACCGGTGGCCAGGACGATGTGGCGGCCTTCGATGCGCTGGCCGTTGACATCCACGGAGGTCTGCGAGGAGAGCTTGCCCTCGCCCTGGATGAAGGTGACCTTGCGGGACGCCACCAGGCCCTGGAGGCCCTTGTACAGGCCGGCGATGACGTCGTCCTTGTACTTGTGGACGCCGTTGATGTCGATGCCCTGGAAGGTGGCCAGCACGCCGAACTCGGCGGCCTCCTTCGTCTCGTCCGCGATCTCCGCGGCGTGCAGCAGCGCCTTGGTCGGGATGCAGCCGCGGTGCAGGCAGGTGCCGCCCAGCTCACCCTTCTCGATCAGGGCAACGCTCAGGCCCAGCTGAGCGGCGCGGAGCGCCGCGGCGTAACCGCCGCTTCCGCCTCCGAGAATGACTACGTCGAAAACGGTGCTGGCGTCGTTCGCCACGTCACGTCCTCCATGCATGGGGTGGGTCGCCGGGCCGGTCGCGGTCCGGTGGGTCGGAAGCCTTTGTGGGGCGCCCAGTCGTGCCGGAAATACATCTTCGCACTTGTTCACGGTGGCTGATGTCGGGGTCCGCCCCAGGGGTGTCCCGCGGAGCGGTCACCGGGGCGGGAGCACCCTCGACGGAAGGGCATCATCGCAGCTCAGAGCGGTGTTGACAGCCGCCGGACGGGCGTCTTCCGCGTCACCCGCCGCGGGTTCTTCCGCAGTGTGGAATAAAGTTTCGCCCGCAGCGAACAGAGGTGCGCCGCGGCCGCCCGCCCTACTCGCAGGTAACCCGGCCGGGAACGCCGACGGGGCCCGGCGCACGCGCGCCGGGCCCCGTCGCAGCGGGTCCTGGACCAGCGGACGCCCCGCGGTCGGGGGCGTCCCGGAACAGGGGATGTCCGCGTCAGGCCTTGCCGTTCGCCCGCTGCTCGGCGAAGCGGACCAGGGTGCGCACCGCGCTCGCGGTGCCGCCCTTCGGGGTGTAGCCGTACGGCGCGCCCTCGTGGAACGCCGGACCGGCGATGTCCAGGTGCGCCCAGTCGATGCCCTCGGCCACGAACTCCTTCAGGAACAGGCCGGCCACCAGGCCGCCGCCCATCCGCTCGCCCATGTTGGCCAGGTCGGCGATGGTCGACTCGGTGAAGCCCTTGCGCAGCTCGGCCGGCAGCGGCATCGGCCAGGACTGCTCGCCCGCCTCGCCGGCCAGGACGTGCAGCTCCTCGCGCAGCTCGTCGGCGTTGGCCATCACACCGAAGGTGCGGTTGCCCAGGGCCAGCACCATGGCGCCGGTCAGGGTGGCGACGTCGACGATGACGTCCGGGTTCTCCTCGCCGGCCCGCACGATCGCGTCGGCCAGCACCAGGCGGCCCTCGGCGTCCGTGTTCAGGACCTCGACGGTCTTGCCGCCGTACATCTTCAGCACGTCACCCGGGCGGGTGGCGGAGCCGGACGGCATGTTCTCGGCCAGCGCCAGCCAGCCCGTCACGTTGACGGCCAGGCCCAGGCGCTTGGCGGCCACCACGGCGGCGAACACGGCGGCGGCGCCGGCCATGTCGCACTTCATGGTCTCGTTGTGGCCGGCCGGCTTCAGCGAGATGCCGCCCGAGTCGTAGGTGATGCCCTTGCCGACGAACGCCAGGGTGGCCTTCGCCTTCGGGTGGGTGTAGGCCACCTTCACCAGGCGGGGCGGGTTCGCCGAGCCGTTGCCGACGCCCAGCAGGCCGCCGAAGCCGCCCTTGGTCAGCGCCTTCTCGTCCAGCACCTCGACCTTGAGGCCGTGCTCCTTGCCGGCCGCCTGGGCGATCGCGGCGAAGCTCTTCGGGTTCAGGTCGTTCGGCGCGGTGTTGACCAGGTCGCGGGCCCGGTTCATCTCCTCGCCGATCGCGGCGGCGCGCTCCACGGCGGCCTTGGCGTCCTTGCTGCCCTTGCGGGCGGCCAGCAGGACCAGCTCGCCGACCGGCTCCTTGCCGTTGCCGTTGCCCTTGTAGGTGCCGAAGGCGTACGAGCCGAGCAGACCGCCCAGCGCGACCGCCTCGACGTCCGCGGCGGACTCGGCGGGCAGGACCAGCGCGGCCTTCTTGGCACCGGCCAGGGTGCGGGCGGCGACACCGGCGGCGCGGCGCAGCGCCTCCGCCGCGTAGCCGTCCTCGGCGACCTCGCCCAGGCCGACCGCGAGCACGAGCGCGGCCTTCAGGCCGGCGGGGGAGGGGACCTTGACGGCCTCGCCCTCGGCGCCGGTCGCGCCCAGGGTGCTGAGGACCTCGGTCAGCTTGCCCTCGAACGCCTCGTCGACGGCCTCGGCGCCGGGGGCCAGCACGATGCCCTTCGGGCCCTTCGCGACACCGATCACCAGGGCGTCCGCGCGCAGCGAGGCGGCGGAGGAGGTGCTCACAGACAATGCAGTCACGTAATGCGTCCTGTTCTTTCGCGGTCCACGACCGGCCACGGCGAGGCTGCCGCACCGGCGCAACCCGCCGTCGCAGGCCGTCCGCCGGCGGGCCTCAGGCTCCGGGCCCCCTGGCGCGCGCGTCCGCCCGAAGCGGCCGCGCACACCAGAGGGCCCGGCTCCTCGGTACGCGCCGGGCGGGCAGGACCTGCCACGGTGCAGGGCTGCGGTGCTCCACGCATGGTAGTCCGCATGCTGGGATCACG
Organism: Kitasatospora sp. NPDC005856; assembly: GCF_040629945.1. Classification (NCBI taxonomy): domain Bacteria; kingdom Bacillati; phylum Actinomycetota; class Actinomycetes; order Kitasatosporales; family Streptomycetaceae; genus Kitasatospora; species Kitasatospora sp. NPDC005856. Next base: position 3,979 of record NZ_JBEXWT010000085.1, read on the forward strand.
CGCCGCCCGGTATCAGCCGAGCAACGCCAAGGCGAACAGCGAGGCGGTCGCGGCGGTTTCGGCCATCGCGCCGAGCACGTCCCCGGTGATCCCGCCGAACCGGCGCACACACCGTCCGAGCAGCAGCCGGGCGCAGCCGGTTCCGAGCACAACGGCCAAGGGGAGACGAAGAGCTGACCATCCGTCGAACAGTCCGACCGCGGCCAGGACGAGCGCGGCGGCGGCCGTCGCGGCGGCGGCTCCGGCGGGCGGCACGGTGCTCGCCACCATCGCACCCAGCCCGCCCGGCCGGGCGGCCGGCACCGACCGCAGGCAGCCCCAGGCGAGCGCGCACCGGGCGGCCGTCGCCGAGGCGAGCACCGCGAGCGCGCCGCGCAGTGGGGAGTGGGCGAACTGCCCGGCCAGCGCGGCCACCTGGGCGAGCAGGGCGAGGACGAGGGTCAGTACGCCGAACGGACCGATGTCGGACTGCTTCATGATGCGCAGCGCGTCCTCGGCCGGCTTCCCGCTGCCCAGCCCGTCGGCGACGTCCGCCAGGCCGTCCAGGTGGAGCCCCCGGGTCAGGGTGGCGAGCACCGCCACCGAGGACACCGCGCCGAGCGGCCCGCCCGCCCGCCAGGCCACCAGGGCACCGGTCGCGGCCGCCAGTGCCCCCAGCACCAGCCCGACCACCGGAGCCGTCAGCATCGCCCGGGCCGCCGCCGCCCGGTCCCACCGTTCCACCCGCACCCGCAGCACGGACAGCGTCCCGAACCCGAACCGCAGGCCCTCGGCCCAGGTGGCCCGATCGCCGCCGCTCGCCATCGAATACGTCCTCTCAAAGCAAGAACGCCCCTGGCAGGGGCGTTCTTCGGGTTGTCGTGCCGTCAAAAAAGCCGGGCGCGGGGCCCCGCCGCTACAGCTTCCGCAGCAGGTCCGCCGCCGAGGGCAGCTTCGGCTGCTCCTTGGGCGCGCTCGGTGCCGGCGGCACGAACGGCTTCGGCGCCTCGTCCGCGAGCACGTCCCCGGCGGCTTGGAGCAGCGGCAGCGCCAGCAGGGCGCCGAGGCCCTCGCCCGCGGTGATGCCCTGGTCCTGCAGCGGCGTCAGGGTCAGCCGGTCGTACGCCTTCGCCTGGGCCGGCTCGCCGCTGGACTGCCCGGCCCGCCACCACTCCGGCGCCCGGAAGGCGATCCGCTGAGCGACCAGCGCGCAGGCCGCGGAGACCACGCCGTCCAGCACCACCGGCAGCCGTCGTACGGCCGACTGGAGCAGGAAGCCGGTGATCGCCGCGAAGTCGGCCCCGCCGGTGGCGCCGAGCAGCGCGAGCTGGTCGCCGAGCACCGGCCGGGCCCGCCGCAGCGAGTCCCGGATCGTGGCGCACTTGACCATCCACACCCGGTCGTCGATCCCGGAGCCGCGCCCGGTCACCGCCGCCGCGTCCGTCCCGCAGAGCGCGCCGACCAGCACGCCGGCCACCGTGGTGGCGCCGACCCCGAGGTCGCCGAGCAGCACCAGGTCGGTGCCGGCGTCGGCCTCCTCGTCGGCGACGGCCATGCCGGCCCGGAACGCCCGGACGGTCTCCTGCGCGGTGAGCGCGTCCTCGACGTCGATCCGCCCGGAGCCGCGCCGGACCCGGTGGGTGACCACCTCGTCCGGGAAGTCGGCCGGGTCGGCGTCCACCGCGACGTCGACGACCCGCACCCGGGCGCCGTAGCGCGCGGCCAGCCGGGACACCGGAGCGCTGCCGTCGAGCACGGCCCGCACCCGGGCCGCGGTGCCGCCCCGGGCGGGCATCCGGGAGACCCCGAGCGCCGCGACGCCGTGGTCGGCGGCGAACAGCAGCACCTTGGGGGCGGAGATCGGCCGTACCGGCGAGTGCCCCTGCACGGAGGCCAGCCAGCTGCCCAGCTCCTCCAGCTTGCCGAGCCCGCCGCGCGGGCGGTCGGCCGCCTGCCAGCGCTCCTCGGCGGCCCGCCGGGCGCTCTCGTCGGGGCGCTCGACGAGCGAGGAGAACGTATCGAGATCCACGGTCGTGTCCATCGTCCGGAAGGCTACACGCCGAAGGTGTTCAGCCAGCGGCTGGCTTGACGTCCGGCTTGATGGTGAGCACCTGTCCGGCCACGACCAGCAGGACCCGCTCCGAGGCGTCCGCCACGGCCATGTTGAGCCGGCCCAGGGTGTCGCGGAAGCGGCGGCCCGCGGCGGTGGCCGGGACGACGCCCATGCCGACCTCGTTGCTCACCGCGACGACCGTGCGCCCGGTGGCCGCCCAGGCCCGCGCCAGTGCGTCGCAGCGGCGCTGCACCGCTCTCTCGCCCCCGTCGGCCCAGACCTCGTCGTCCCAGGCGCCGCACTCGTCCATGACGGAGGTCAGCCACAGCGCCAGGCAGTCGACGAGCACCGGAGCCGGGTCGGCGGGGTCGGCCAGCACGGCCTCCAGGTCGCAGGTCTCGGCGGTGCGCCAGCTCGCCGGCCGGCGCTCCCGGTGCAGCGCGACCCGCTGCGCCCACTCGGCGTCGCCGTCCCGGGTGCCGCCGGTGGCCACGTACAGGACGTCCGGGCGGTCGGCGAGCAACTGCTCGGCGCGGGTGGACTTGCCGGAGCGGGCGCCGCCGAGCAACAGGGTGCGGGGCAGCGGGGGACGGGTGGGCTCGGATGGGGTCGCCATGGCGCCCATCCTGCCCGACAGGCATACGGAAGATCGGGCCGGGCAAGCTATGGTGCGCAGCACAGGCAGCGTCAGTGGGAGGAGCCGGGCATGGTCTGGACGTGGCGGTACGAGAAGGCGGACGGCAGTGTGGTGACGCCCGGTGGAGGCCAGGAGGAGTTCGCCGGCCAGGGGGACGCCGAGACCTGGATCGGGGAGACCTGGAAGCAGCTCGCCGAGGACGGCGTGGACACCGCGGTCCTGCTGGAGGACGGCAACAAGGTCTACGCGATGAGCCTGCACGAGGCCTGAGCCCGAGCGGCTACTTCGCCCCGATGACGTGCAGGAGTGCGGCGACCTGCCGGTAGGGGTCGGTGCGGCCGGCCCGGTCCTCGGCTTCCAGGAGCTGGGCCAGCTGCCGGCCGTCCACCGGCGGGGCCGCGTCGTTCGGGGCGGTGTCGGTGAAGACCCGCACGCCGTACCAGTGCCGCAGCGGCACCGACACCTCGGAGAGGGTGACGGTGAGGTCGGCGAGCCGGTCGGCCCGCGCGGCCAGCCCGAGCCGGTTGTAGTACCGGTCGGTCTCGAAGGCGTGCAGGGCGGCCCGCCAGTCCCCGGTGGCGGCCGGCCGCAGGGCGAGCGCGTCGCGGTTGCGGACCAGCAGCGAGAGCAGCCCGCCGGGCGCCAGCAGCCGGGCCAGCGAGGCGATCATCGGGTCCGGGTCGGGCAGGTACATCAGCACGCCGTGGCAGAGCACCACGTCGAAGCTGCGCGGGCCGAACCAGCGCCCGCACTGGTGGCCGTCGCCGCTGAGCAGCTGCATCCGGCCGCGGACCTCCGGCGGCTCCTCGGCGAGCGCCTCCTGGGCGACGCCGAGCGCGACCGGGTCCGAGTCGATCCCGGTGACGTAGTGGCCGGCCCGGGCCAGCCGCAGGGCCTGGGTGCCCTGGCCGCAGCCGATGTCGAGGACGCGCTGCGCGCTGCGCCCGGCGAGCTGTTCGGCGAGCTGGCGGGCGACGAGCTCCTGGCGGACGAAGTCGCGCAGTCCGCCGAGCCGGTCCAGCCAGGCTCCGGTGCCGCCCGCGAAGGAGCCGCTGCGCGAGGGCAGCCGGCGCTCCTGGGCGATCCGGTCGTGACCGCCGTCACCCTGTCCCGGAAGCGCGTAGAGGCCGGGCCCCTCCCAGGACGGGGGGGCCCAGCCGGAGTCGACCGGTTCGGCGGTCAGGGCTTCTCTCCGCGCCGCACCTGCGGCTTGGGCAGGCGCAGCCGGCGCATCTGGAGGGTGCGCATGATGCCGTACGCGACGGCGCCGCGGGTGTTCTGCCCGGCGAAGCGCTCGGTCAGCTGCTTGCGCAGGCCGAAGCCGAGGCGGACGAAGTCCAGGATCACGAACACGAAGAACAGCAGGAACAGCAGGGTGGAGAGCATCTGGAGCGTCGGCACCTTGACGATGCTGAGCACCAGGATGACCACGGCGGCCGGCAGGAAGAACTCGGCGAGCGACCAGCGGGAGTCCACGTAGTCGCGGGCGAACTTGCGCACGGGGCCCTTGTCACGGGCCGGCAGGTGGCGCTCGTCCCCGTTCATCAGGGCCTGGCGCTGCTTCTCGCGCTCGACGCGCATCCGCTCGCGCCCCTGACGGGCGGCCTCCTTGCGGTCCTTGGGCACGGTCACCCGGTTACGCCGGTTGGCCTCGGCCTCACTGCGCTTGGGGGTGGGGCGGCCCTTCTTGGCCTGCGGGTCGCGGGCCTGGGTCGTCTCGTCCTGCTTCTCCAGCACGGTGGCGGAGGCGGCGGCATCATCTGAACGGCGTCGGAACACACCCCCAGCGTACGGGGTGCGACGCGGCTTCCACGGGTGCCCTCGGCACCGAACGCATATCGATGCCCCCGGGCCGGCGTCCGACCCGGGTTTCCCGGGGCCTTCCCGTAGGGGATCAGTCGGATGGACGATGAGGGGTATGAGGGGCGGATCCACCCGGGGGAGGAGGAAACCCACTGGTCGCTGTAGCAGTCTTGTTGCAGGCAGGTGCACTGCGGCGACGGGCTCGCTGCACATACACTCGTCGTGTCTGGTAACGAGATAGAAACCGCAGGCCGGAGAAGGGGGCACCCGAGGCCCATGAGCGACGGAATCATGAAGCGTATGGGGCTGATCTTCCGCTCCAAGGCGAACAAGGCCTTGGATCGGGCGGAGGATCCCCGTGAGACGCTCGACTACTCCTACCAGAAGCAGCTCGAACTGCTGCAGAAGGTACGGCGTGGTGTCGCGGACGTCGCGACCTCGCGCAAGCGGCTCGAACTCCAGCTGACGCAGCTGCAGCAGCAGTCCGCCAAGTACGAGGACCAGGGCCGCAAGGCGCTGTCGCTCGGCCGCGAGGACCTCGCCCGCGAGGCGCTGACCCGCAAGGCCAACATGCAGTCGCAGATCACCGACCTGGAGACGCAGTACCAGCAGCTCCAGGCCGAGGAGGAGAAGCTCACGCTCGCCTCCCAGCGGCTCCAGGCCAAGGTGGACGCCTTCCGCACCAAGAAGGAGACCATCAAGGCGACGTACACGGCCGCCCAGGCGCAGACCCGCATCGCCGAGTCCTTCTCCGGGATCTCGGAGGAGATGGGCGACGTCGGCCTGGCGATCCAGCGTGCCGAGGACAAGACCGCCCAGATGCAGGCCCGGGCCGGTGCCATCGACGAGCTGCTCGCCTCCGGCGCGCTCGACGACGCCAGCGGTCTCGGCCGCAAGGACGACATCGAGGCCGAGCTGGAGCGCGTGGCCGGCGGTTCCGACGTCGAGCTGGAGCTGGCCCGGATGAAGGCGGAGCTGTCCGGCCCGTCCTCGGCCGGGCCCGCCGCGATCGAGCAGGGCAAGCAGGACGTCCAGCCGCAGCCGCAGCAGGACACCCCGCGCATCAACTACAACAAGTGATCTGAGCTCCACCCCACGAACCAGGGAGACGCACGGCATGATCATGAGGGTCATGGGTGAGGGGCAGTACGAGGTGGGCGAGGACCACCTGAACCTGCTCAACGAGCTCGATTCCGAGCTTGTCACCGCAGTGGAGTCGGGGGACGAGACGCTCTTCCGCCAGGCCTACGGCAAGCTCATCGACGCGGTGAAGCAGTACGGCACCCCGGTGCCGCTGGATTCGCTGGAGCCGTCCGAGCTGATCCTGCCGAGCGCCGAGGCGACGATCGACGAGGTCCGCGAGCTGCTGATGGCCGACGGCGAGGGCGTGATCCCGGGCTTCCCCGAGTAGCGACTGCGGCTGGTGCCAGACGAAAGGGCGGGCCCCCTCCGGTGGGAGGGGGCCCGCCCTTCGCCGTTGTCCGCGGTTGTTCCGTCCGCGGGACGGGCTACGGCAGGGCCAGCATCCGGTCCAGCGCCGCCTTGGCGTACTTCTCGGTCTCCGGGTCGACGGTGATCACGTTCGGCACCCGGCCCTCGACCAGCGACTCCAGCGCCCAGACCAGGTGCGGCAGGTCGATCCGGTTCATGGTCGAGCAGAAGCAGACCGCGCGGTCCAGGAAGACGATCTCCTTGTCCGGGTGCGCCTTGGCCAGGCGGCGGACCAGGTTCAGCTCGGTGCCGATGGCCCACTTGGAGCCGGGCTCGGCGGCGTCCAGCGCCTTGATGATGTACTCGGTCGAGCCCACCATGTCGGCGGCCGCGACGACCTCGTGCTTGCACTCGGGGTGCACCAGGACGGTGACGCCGGGGATCCGCTCGCGGACGTCGTTCACCGAGTCCAGGCTGAACCGGCCGTGCACCGAGCAGTGGCCGCGCCAGAGGATCATCTTCGCGTCCCGCAGCTGCTCGGCGGTCAGGCCGCCGTTCGGCCGGTGCGGGTTGTAGACCACGCAGTCGTCCAGCGAGAAGCCCATGTCCCGCACCGCGGTGTTGCGGCCGAGGTGCTGGTCGGGCAGGAACAGCACCTTCTGGCCCTGCTCGAAGGCCCACTCCAGGGCGCGCTTGGCGTTGGAGGAGGTGCAGATGAGGCCGCCGTGCCGGCCGGTGAAGGCCTTGATGTCGGCGGAGGAGTTCATGTACGAGACCGGGACGGTCACGTCGGCTATGCCGGCGTCGGTCAGCACGTCCCAGCACTCGGCGACCTGCTCGGCGGTGGCCATGTCGGCCATCGAGCAGCCGGCCGCGAGGTCCGGCAGGACGACCTGCTGGCGGTCGCCGGTGAGGATGTCCGCGGACTCGGCCATGAAGTGCACGCCGCAGAAGACGATGTACTCGGCCTCGGGGCGGGCCGCCGCGTCGCGGGCGAGCTTGAAGGAGTCGCCGGTGACGTCGGCGAACTCGATCACCTCGTCGCGCTGGTAGTGGTGGCCGAGGATGAAGACGCGGTCGCCGAGCGCGGCCTTGGCCGCGCGGGCGCGCTCGACCAGGTTCGGGTCGGAGGCCGGGGGGAGGTCACCGGGGCATTCGACGCCGCGCTCGCTGTTCGGGTCGGCCTCGCGGCCGAGCAGCAGCAGAGCGAGCGGCGTCGGGGTGGGGTCGACGCCGTGGGTCTCGGTGATGGTGGTGGTCACGGGCGGGTGCCCTTCTGTGCGGCCGAGCTAGCGGTGGGGCCTTTTCGTCTAACTGACGCTATCTATTCTAACCGCTTAGCGTCAGAGTGACGATGGCCATCCTGTCGATGTGACGAGAACCGCTCGCCGAAACGGACCCTGGCGGAGCCCGATAGCCGATTCGGGGCAGTCTGGCGTGTCCGAATCGATACTTCGAAGCCCGCGGGTATGGCTGAGCCCATGAAAGCAATCGCGATCAACCGCTACGGCGGCCCCGAGGTGGTCGAGTACACCGACCTGCCCGACCCGAAGGTCGGGCCCGACTCCGTCCTGGTCGAGGTCCGGGCGGCCGGGGTGAACCCGGTGGACTGGAAGGTCCGGGACGGCGCCCTGGACGGCATCCTCGACGTGCACTTCCCGCTGGTCATGGGCTGGGACCTGGCCGGTGTGGTGCGCGCCGTCGGCGGCGCGGTCACCGAGTTCGCCCCGGGCGACGAGGTCTACGGCTACGTCCGCAAGGACGCCGTCGAGCACGGCACCTACGCCGAGCTGGTCTCCGCCCCGGTCCGCACCCTGGCCCGCAAGCCGGGCGCGCTGGACTGGGCGCAGTGCGGCGGCCTGCCGCTGGCCGGGCTCACCGCCCTGCAGGCCCTGCGGGCGCTGCGGCTCGCCGAGGGGGAGACCGTCCTGGTGCACGCCGCCGCGGGCGGGGTCGGGCACCTGGCGGTGCAGCTGGCCCGGGCCTTCGGCGCCCGGGTGATCGGCACCGCGGCCGAGCGCAACCACGACTTCCTGCGCGGACTCGGCGCCGAGCCGGTGGCGTACGGCGAGGGCCTGGCCGACCGGGTCCGCGCGCTCGCCCCCGACGGGGTGGACGCGGCCCTCGACCTGGTCGGCCACGGCGCCGTCCAGGTCTCGGCCGGCCTGGTGGCCGACCCGGGCCGGATCGCCTCGGTCGCCGACTTCGGGGTCAAGGCGATCGGCGGCCGGTACGTCTGGGTCCGCCCGGACGCCGCCGACCTCGCCGAGCTGGCCGCGCTCGCCGGCGACGGCCGGCTGACCGTCACGGTCGCCTCCACCTTCCCGCTGGCCCAGGCGGCCTCCGCCCAGGCGCTCAGCGCCGAGGGCCGCACCCGGGGGAAGATCGTGCTGCTCGTCCCGTGACGGCCTCCCGCCCGTCATCCGCCGGCGGTGAACTCGTCCAGGTCATCCGCCAGAATGGTGGAGAACCGTTTCGGCAGTGGCAGCCCGCCGCCCACCGCCGGAGCGCCCCGCCGACCCCCCGTACGATCCGTGGAGCCCCGCACCCATGAGCAGCAGCCGAGCGCACGAGGTGATCGGGGCCGACCTGGACGAGACCGACCGGCTCCTGCTCGCCCGGCTCGGCAGTGACGGCCGCGCCTCGTACGCCGAGATCGGCCTGCAGGTGAACCTCTCCGCCACCGCCGTGCGCCGGCGGATCGACCGGCTGCGGGCGCGCGGCGTGGTGCGGGGCTTCACCGTGGTGCTCGACCCGTCCGTGCTGGGCTGGCAGACCGAGGCCTTCGTCGAGGTCTACTGCCGCGAGCGCACCGCCCCCGAGGAGATCCTCGCCAGTCTGCGGCAGTTCCCCGAGGTGGTCGCCGCCTGGACGGTCACCGGCGACCCGGACGCCCTGGTGCACCTGCGGGCCGCCGACATGCGCCACCTGGAGGCCGTCATCGAGCGCATCCGGCGCGAGCCCGGCGTGCAGCGCAGCCGCTCCTCGGTGGTCCTCTCCCAGCTCATCGGCTGACCTCTCCCGGCCCGCACGCAGGAATCCTGCGCGGACCGCCCCGAAGACGCCCGAAACCTGCCTGACCAGCCGCGTTCCGACGCGCGGCGAGGCACTCACGCTGCCTACGCTGATCACGTCCGGTCGTCGCGGTGAAGCCCCCCGCCGGTCGGACACCCCCCGACACCCCACGCCGAGAGGGACAGCCGTGTCCGCAGCACCCGACCGCATGCACCGGCCCGACAACGAACTGGTCGACCTGGTTTTCGACTACATGCGGGAGCGGCTGCAGTACGACCCCGTCCCGCTCGACCACCCCGGTGACGGCGAGCACCTGCGCGCCCAGCTCTCCGGCCTGCTGAACCAGGACGGCAACAACCCGGTCGACGTGCTCAAGCTGTACGACCACGAGCTGTCCCGGGCCGTCATCTCCGCCGACAGCCCGCGCTACCTGTCCTTCATCCCGTGCGCCCCGACCAAGGCCGCGCTGCTGTTCGACATGGTCGTCTCCTGCGCCTCCCTGCAGGGCATCTCCTGGCTGGAGGCGGCCGGCGCGATCGCCGCCGAGAACCAGGTGCTGCGCCTGATCGCCGACCGCGCGGGCCTGCCCCAGTCGGCCGGCGGCTGCTTCGTCTCCGGCGGCTCGGCGGGCAACCTCTCCGCCCTGGTGGTCGCCCGCGACACCGCCCGCCGCCGGCTGGCCGGTGAGGGTCGACCCAGTGGACCGGAGGCCCGGCTGCGGATCGCCGTCGCCGACCAGGTGCACTCCTCGGTCAAGAACACCTTCAACATCATCGGCGTCGAGGCCTTCAAGGTCCCGACCGTCGACCGGCGGTTCACCGGCGAGGCGCTGCGCGCCGCCCTGGCCGCCGACCCCGATCCCGAGACGGTGATCGCCGTCGTCGGCACCGCCGGCACCACCAACGAGGGCATCGTCGACGACCTCAAGGGCCTGGCCGAGGTCGCCCGCGAGCGCGACCTGTGGTTCCACGTGGACGGCGCCTACGGCGGCGCGGGCCTGTTCGCCCCCTCGGTGCGCGAGCGCTACGAGGGCATCGAGCACGCCGACTCCTTCGTGGTCGACCCGCACAAGTGGCTGTTCGCCCCCTTCGACTGCGCCGCGCTGATCTACCGCAACCCGCAGCTCGCCCGTGCCGTGCACACCCAGGACGCCTCCTACCTGGACGTCCTGCACACCGAGGGCGACGAGTGGAACCCCACCGACTACGCCTACCACCTGACCCGGCGCGCCCGTGGCCTGCCGCTCTGGTTCTCGCTGGCCGTGCACGGCGTCCAGGCCTACACCGACGCCATCGAGGCCGGCCTCGCCCTGGCCCGGGAGACCGCCCAGCTGATCCGGGAGACCGAGCACCTGGAGCTGCTGTTCGACCCGCAGCTCTCGGCGGTCTGCTTCAAGCGCAAGGGCTGGACCAACGACGACTACTACCGCTGGTCGCAGCAGCTGCTCGCGGACCAGATCGGCTTCGTCACCCCCACCGGCTGGGACGGCGAGACGGTCGCCCGGTTCGCCTTCCTGCACCCGGGCACCACCATGGAGATGGTCAAGGAGATCCTGGACACCATGGTCTGAGGGGTCTGAGCCCCTCCCTCGTCACGGCCCCGCCGGCGTTCCGGCGGGGCCGTACGCGTGCCCGCGCGCCCCGGGCCCGACGGACCCGCCCTACAGGAACGCCCCGTTCGGCAGGTACGGCGCCGGCGGCCGCATCCCGCGGACCCCGACGAAACCGCCGGCCCGTGGCGTCAGCCTGACCTCCAGCCCGACGTCCAGCGCCCACTCCTGCTCCGCGGTCAGGTGCTCCACCCGCGCCTCGACGCCGTCCGGCACCCGGGCCAGCGCCTCGCGCAGCAGCCGGGCGGCGATCCGTTTGCTGGTGGCCGCGAGCAGCCGCACCACGCCGCCGTCCCGGTAGCAGTAGCCGCTGCCGGCCAGCGCGTCGGCGATCAGCAGCTCCTCGAAGTGGCCCAGCATCAGCCCGTGGTCCGGCCCGTGCGCCGACCCGCGCAGCCGCCGGTCCACCGAGTCCAGCAGGTGCAGGTGGGTGGCGTTGCCGCGGTGCACCGGGATGTCGCCCGGGTCGAGCAGCCCGTCCCGGTCCACCCGCCCGGTCAGCCGCATCGCCGGGTGCAGGGTGAAGCCGGCCAGCCGGTAGCGGCGGGCCGCCGCCGGGGAGTCCGCGGCGCAGACCATCCCGCGCAGACAGCCCCGGGAGTGCGCCGCCGCCCGCTCCAGCAGCAGCCGCCCGACGCCCTTGCCCTGGGCCGACGGCCGGACGGCGTACAGCGAGGGCGCCCACAGGCCCTCCCGGCGGATCGACAGCACCGCCCCGACCGGCCGGCCGGCACTCTCGGCCAGCCAGCAGCCGCCGGGGTCGGTGCGCGCCAGGTGTCTGGTCCGGGCCAGCCGCAGGGGCGTCGGCTCCGGCGCCGCTCCGGCCGGTCCGCCCGGGGAGGCGTCCGCGAACGCGGCGTCGGTCAGCTCCTGGACGGCCTCCGCGTCCGCGGCGGTGTCCCTGACCGGGCGAAGGATCATGGGCACCATCCTGACGTCCGGTGGCCCGCCGCGGGGCCGGTTCACCCGGATCCGCACCTCGCGCGGTGACCGCGCCCGCGGGGGTGTGCGAGCATGGGGAGCGTAGGGGACGCGGGTGGCACACCCGGCCCACGGATATCCAGCCGCGACAGAGGCCGCAGAAAATCCATCGCCGCCCGGGAAATGAAACCGGACGGCCGTTGGTTGGCACTGGCGGCAGACCGTCGTCAAGACCGGGAGAAAGCAGATGACCGTCCAGGACGAGACCACCGTCGAGAGTGGCATCCTCCTTACCGATGCCGCCGCGGCCAAGGTCAAGGCCCTGCTGGAGCAGGAAGGCCGCGAGGACCTCGCGCTGCGCGTCGCCGTCCAGCCCGGTGGCTGCTCCGGCCTGCGTTACCAGCTGTTCTTCGACGAGCGCTCGCTCGACGGTGACGTGATCAAGGACTTCGACGGTGTCAAGGTCGTCACCGACCGGATGAGCGCCCCGTACCTGGGTGGCGCCACCGTCGACTTCGTCGACACCATCGAGAAGCAGGGCTTCACCATCGACAACCCGAACGCCACCGGCTCCTGCGCCTGCGGCGATTCGTTCAGCTAAGCCCGCTGCGGAAGGCGGCCCCGGGGATCACCCCGGGGCCGCCTTCTCGTTTCCCCGCCAGGGGCGCCTACTGCCCGGCGATGTCCGGGGTGACCGGGTCCGGCCCGATGTGCGGGTCGCCCTCCAGGGGCACCTCCTGGCCGCTGGACTTGTCGACGACGGTCCGCCCGGCCAGCGGCGAACGCAGGTCGGCCGAGACCGACTGCCGCTTGGCCAGCGCGTTGCACACCTGACCCGGCTGGATGGTGGGCGGGCCCGGCACGACCAGCACGTCCACCCGGCCCGGCTGGGACTCGTCCGCCTTCAGCGCGTACTTGGTGCAGACCCCGCCGAAGAAGTAGACGGTGAGCTTGGTGGTGCCGTCCACCCGGTAGGCGACCGGCGGACGGACGGGCGCGTTCGAACCGTTCGGGTCGGGCTCGCCCACCGCGATCCCGTTGCCCGGGGGAGTGGCCGGGGCCGGCTGCGCGGCCCCGGAGGAACTCCCCGTCGGGTCCGCCGGGGCCGGGCTCGCGGGGTCCGCCGGAGCCTGCGGGGAGGCACTCGCCGAGGCCGAGGCCGGGGCGGGGGCGGAAGCGGCGGCCGGGCCGCCCGCCGCAGCGTCCGAGGCGGGCTTGCCGCCGCTGCCGCAGCCGGCCACCGTCACCACCGCCGCCAGCGCCAGACCCGCCAGGGCCATCGCCCGCCGACCGCGCCGGGGCATCGTCTCCAGATCCATCTGCACATCCTCCCGAGGGCTCAGCGGTGCCGCGTCCTCGCCGCGCCGCGCGGATGTGACGTGCTCCGGTCGGATCCGGTTCCGTACCGGTCGGATCCGCTTCGATGCCGGTCGGGTCCCGCTCGGATTCCGTCCGGAACCCGTCCGGCGCGGGCTCAGAAGCCGTACTCGGCCATCCCGGCCACCATCCGCTGCGCCCCGGAGGGGACCCGGACGCCGGTCGGCGCGGGGGTGGCGGGCTGCGGACCGGCCGCGACCTGCGGCCAGAAGCGGAGCAGCCGCCGGGAGGAGTCCAGCAGGGCGTCGAGCGTCTCGCCGTCCTCGGTCCGCAGGACGGGCAGGGCGCAGTCGTCGGTCATCATCGGGCATCGCTCCGATCCAGGGCCGTGGCCACGCTGCCACGGTCGGCGACGGGTCCGTACGAACGGGCCCTCTACGGCCGACCCTAGGCAGGGGTCGGGCCGCCCACCAGTGCTACCGGGAGGTAGTACACGTTCGAGGGTCACGGGTGCCACCATGGGCGTGCGGGCGGCAACTTGCGGCACTCATGCCTGGGCGCTCCCCGGGGCCGGGTACCGTGGGTGGGTTCATCCCCGCCTGCCCGTTGGCCCCGCAGCCATCCTGAGGAGACCTTCCGTGCGTATCGCCGTTGCCGGCTCGATCGCCACCGACCACCTGATGACGTTCCCCGGCCGGTTCGCCGACCAGCTCGTCGCCGAGCAGCTGCACACCGTGTCGCTGTCCTTCCTGGTCGACACCCTGGACATCCGCCGCGGCGGCGTCGCGCCGAACATCGCCTTCGGCATGGGTGTGCTCGGCCTGCGCCCGGTCCTGGTCGGCGCCGCCGGTGCGGACTTCGCCGAGTACCGCAGCTGGCTGGAGCGCAACAACGTGGACTGCGACTCCGTCCACATCTCCGAGACCCGGCACACCGCGCGCTTCATGTGCACCACGGACGAGGACCACAACCAGATCGCCTCGTTCTACACCGGCGCCATGGCGGAGGCCCGCAACATCGAGCTGAAGCCGATCGCCGACCGCGTCGGCGGCCTGGACCTCGTCCTGATCGGCGCCGACGACCCCCAGGGCATGGTCCGCCACACCCAGGAGTGCCGCACCCGGGGCTACGCCTTCGCCGCCGACCCCTCCCAGCAGCTGGCCCGCCTGGAGGGCGACGACATCCGCGAGATCGTGGACGGCGCCGCGTACCTCTTCACCAACGAGTACGAGGCCGCGCTGATCGAGAGCAAGACCGGCTGGGGCGCCGAGGAGCTGCTCACCCGCGTCGGCACCCGGATCACCACCCTGGGCAGCAAGGGCGTCCGGATCGAGCGCAAGGGCGAGGCGCCGATCCTGGTCGGCTGCGCCAAGGAGGAGGCCAAGGTCGACCCGACCGGCGTCGGCGACGCCTTCCGCGCCGGCTTCCTGGCCGGTCTGTCCTGGGACCTCGAGCTGGAGCGCTCCGCCCAGCTCGGCTGCATGCTCGCCACCCTGGTGATCGAGACCCTCGGCACCCAGGAGTACGAGCTGCGCCCGCTCGCCTTCCTGAAGCGCTTCGAGGAGGCCTACGGAGCCGAGGCGGCCGCCGAGATCAGCGGCCACCTGGTCAAGTAGTCCGCCGCACGACGAGGTAGGCCGAGCCCCGGTCGCCGCCGTACTCGGCGGCCGGGGCCTCGCCCGCGTACTCCTGCCCGCGCATCTCGCACCAGGCCGGGATGTCCAGCCGGGCCGCCTCGTCGTCCGCCAGCACCGCGACCGTGCCGCCCGGCGGCACCTCGCCGATGCGCTTCGCCAGCTCGATCACCGGCAGCGGGCAGCGCTTGCCCAGCGCGTCGATGACCAGCAGCGACTGCCGGGCCGCCGGCCCGGGCGCCGGAAGGTCCAGCCCGAGCGGCGCCCGGACGCCGGCCACCAGGTCCGGCAGCACCGCGAGGAAGCGCTCCACGTCGGCCTCGGCCGTCCCGTACGGCAGCGAGACCCGCACGTTCCCCTCGGTGAGCACCCCCATCGCCGCCAGCACATGGCTGGGCGTCAGCGTGGACGAGGTGCAGGAGGAGCCGGAGGAGACCGCGAAGCCCGCCCGGTCCAGCTCGGTCAGCAGCACCTCCCCGTCCACGTACAGGCAGGAGAAGGTGACGATGTGCGGCAGCCGCCGCACCGGGTCGCCGACCACCTCGACCTCGGGCACCAGCCGCGGCACCCGGGCGCGGATCCGCTCCACCAGCGCGTGCAGCCGGGCGTTCTCCCGCTCGGCCTCGGCCCGTACGGCGCGCAGCGAGGCGGCCGCGGCCACGATCGCCGGGACGTTGACGTAGCCGGGCACCCGGCCGCCCTCGCGCTCGTCGGCCGGCAGCGGCGAGGCGTACCGGACGCCCTTGCGCACCGCCAGCACCCCGACCCCGGGCGGGCCGCCCCACTTGTGGGCGCTCGCGGTCAGCAGCGACCAGCCCGCCGGGACGTCCAGCCGTCCGGCGCTCTGCGCCGCGTCCACCAGCAGCGGGACGCCGGCCCCGGCGCACAGGTCGGCGACCTCGCCGACCGGCTGCACCGTCCCCACCTCGTGGTTGGCGCTCTGCAGCGCGGCCAGCGCGGTGTCCGGGCGCAGCAGCGCGCCGAAGGCCGCCGGATCGACCCGGCCGCCGCGGTCCACCGGCGCCGACGAGACCTCGCCCCCGCCCGCCTCGTGCCGCTCCGCGACGTGCAGCACGCTGGAGTGCTCGACGGCGGAGTGCACGAAGTGGCCCCCGCGCCGCCGGTTCCCGGCCAGCGCGCCCAGCAGACCGAGCTGGACGGCCTGGGTGCCGCTCGCGGTGAAGGAGATCTCGTCGGCCCGCGTGCCCAGCACCGCGGCCACCGTCTCGCGGGCGGCGTCCAGCAGCATCCGGGCCTGCCGGCCGGAGCGGTAGAGCCGGGCCGGATCGGCCCAGCCCTCGTCCAGGGCGGCGGTCAGCGCCTGCCGCGCGACGGGGTGCAGAGGGGCCGTCGAGGCCGCGTCGAAGTACACGGTCACATTTAACGACACACCCGGCCCGGGACCGCGGCCGCTCGCCCGGCTCACCCGCCGTCAGTCGATCATCCCGAATGTCCGCTTCGTCCGTGTCCGACGGGTCGTCACGGGCGTCGTTCGAGGTCATCCCCCGATCGGGCGTACGGGCCTCGAATGCCTACGATGACCTGCGACGCAGCCCCCACCGGGCCTGATCGGGCTAGCGGGCGGCGCGTTACCGGGGGCTGCCCGTCAGGAGCGCATAAGGCTGGAGTAGGGTTTGGCCCGCATAAGCATTCAAACCGTGCCCGTGGACGGGTCGCCGGGGAGGCTCACACTCCTCCCCGGGGCGACGCGAAGGCGGGCGAGACTTCGGGAAGGCGCTACGTGAGTCCCAACGGCTCCGACCGCTCGCCGCGGCGCACGATGCGGCGGAAGCTGCCTCAGGCGCTGGCACTGGGCCTCGTCATCGCGACCGCCACCGGCTGCTCGGCCAACGACCTCCCCAGGCTTGGCCTCCCGAGCCCCGTCACCAAGGAAGGGCCCATGGTCCTCCAGATGTGGCAGGGCTCCTGGATCGCGGCGCTGGTGGTCGGCGTACTGATGTGGGGTCTGATCATCTGGAGCGTGATCTTCCACCGGCGCAAGCGCACCGGTGTGGAGGTCCCTCCGCAGACCCGGTACAACGTGCCCATCGAGGCGCTCTACACCGCGGTCCCCATCATCATCGTCTCGGTCCTCTTCTACTTCGTCGCCCGCGACGAGTCGAAGCTGACCGCCACCTCCGAGAAGCCGCAGCACTACGTCAACGTGGTGGGCTTCCAGTGGAGCTGGGCGTTCAACTACGAGAACACCGAGACTCCCGACCCGGCCAACAGGGACGCCGCGTACGAGGTCGGTACGCCCAAGGACGCTCCGACGCTCTGGCTGCCGGTCAACGAGACGGTGCAGTTCCGTCTCACCTCGCGTGACGTCATCCACGACTTCTGGCCCGTCAACTTCATGATGAAGATGGACGTCGTGCCGGGCGTGGTGAACAAGTTCGAGGTCACGCCGACCGTCAAGGGCGAGTACATGGGCAAGTGCGCCGAGCTCTGCGGCGTCGACCACTCGCGCATGCTGTTCAACGTCAAGGTCGTCGACCGCGCCGACTACGACAAGCACCTGGCCGAGCTTCGCGCCAAGGGCCAGAACGGTGCGGTGCCCTCCGGCCTGATCACCATGGGAAGTGAAGAGAAGTGACAATCCTCAACGAGCCCGCCGCGGCCGGCGGGGGCGCCGAGGCCGTCACGGTCGGGGCGCAGCGGACCCGGAAGCCGGGTTCGACCATCATCAAGTGGATGACCACCACTGACCACAAGACGATCGGCACGCTGTACCTGGCCACGTCGTTCGCCTTCTTCCTGATCGGTGGCGTCCTCGCCCTGGTCATGCGCGCAGAGCTGGCTCGTCCCGGGACCCAGATCCTGTCGAACGAGCAGTTCAACCAGGCGTTCACGATGCACGGCACGATCATGCTGCTGATGTTCGCGACGCCGCTCTTCGCCGGCTTCGCGAACTGGATCATGCCGCTCCAGATCGGCGCCCCGGACGTGGCGTTCCCGCGTCTGAACATGTTCGCGTACTGGCTGTACCTCTTCGGCTCGACCATCGCGGTGGCGGGCTTCGTGACCCCGAACGGCGCCGCCGACTTCGGCTGGTTCGCCTACTCCCCGCTGTCCGACGCCGTGCACTCGCCCGGCATCGGCGGTGACATGTGGATCATGGGTCTGGCCTTCTCCGGCTTCGGCACGATCCTCGGTGCGGTCAACTTCATCACCACGATCATCTGCATGCGCGCTCCGGGCATGACGATGTTCCGGATGTCGATCTTCGTCTGGAACGTCCTGCTGACCTCGGTGCTGGTCCTGCTGGCCTTCCCGGTCCTGGCCGCCGCGCTGTTCGCCCTGGAGGCGGACCGCAAGTTCGGTGCCCACGTCTTCGACCCGGCCAACGGCGGGGCCCTGCTGTGGCAGCACCTGTTCTGGTTCTTCGGCCACCCCGAGGTGTACATCATCGCGCTGCCGTTCTTCGGCATCGTGTCGGAGATCATCCCGGTCTTCAGCCGCAAGCCGATGTTCGGTTACTCCGGTCTGGTCGCGGCCACCATCGCGATCGCCGGTCTGTCCGTGACGGTGTGGGCGCACCACATGTACGTCACCGGACAGGTACTACTGCCGTTCTTCTCGTTCATGACCTTCCTGATCGCGGTCCCGACCGGTGTGAAGTTCTTCAACTGGGTCGGCACCATGTGGAAGGGCTCGCTGAGCTTCGAGACCCCGATGCTCTGGACGGTCGGCTTCCTGGTCACCTTCCTCTTCGGTGGTCTGACCGGTGTTCTGCTGGCCTCCCCGCCGATCGACTTCCACGTCTCGGACTCGTACTTCGTCGTCGCGCACTTCCACTACGTGGTCTTCGGCACCGTCGTCTTCGCGATGTTCGCCGGCTTCCACTACTGGTGGCCGAAGATGACCGGCAAGATGCTGGACGAGCGCCTCGGCAAGATCACCTTCTGGACGCTGTTCTTCGGCTTCCACACCACCTTCCTGGTGCAGCACTGGCTCGGCGCGGAGGGCATGCCCCGCCGCTACGCCGACTACCTGGCGTCGGACGGCTTCACCACGCTGAACACCGTCTCGACCATCGGCTCCTTCGTGCTCGGCCTGTCGATCCTGCCGTTCCTCTACAACGTCTGGAAGACCGCCAAGTACGGCGAGAAGGTCACCGTGGACGACCCGTGGGGCTTCGGCCGCTCGCTGGAGTGGGCGACCTCCTGCCCGCCGCCGCGGCACAACTTCCTCACTCTCCCGCGGATCCGCTCCGAATCCCCGGCCTTCGACCTCCACCACCCGGAGATCGCCGCGCTGGACTACCTGGAGAACCACGGCGAGCCTGCCAAGCACCTCGCCGGTGTGACTCCCGCGAAGTACGACGCCCCGAAGCTGAGCAAGGGCACCAAGGAGGGTGACGCCTGATGAAGGAACAGGGAAAGATCTTCCTGGGCCTGTCGGTCTTCGTCCTGGCCATGGCCATCACCTACGGCCTGTGGACGAACAGCTCCGACGTCGGCATCGAGGCCGCCGGTACCACCGCGCTGTTCCTGGCCTTCGGCCTCTGCGCGTTCATCGGGTACTACCTCGCCTTCACCGCCCGTCGGGTGGACAGCGGCGCGGGTGACAACCCCGAGGCCGAGGTCGCGGACGACTCCGGCGAGCTGGGCTTCTTCGCCCCGCACAGCTGGCAGCCGCTCTCGCTGGCGCTCGGTGGCGCGCTCGCCTTCCTGGGCGTGATCTTCGGCTGGTGGCTGATGTTCTGGGCCGCCCCGATCATCGCGATCGGCATCTTCGGATGGGTCTTCGAGTTCTACCGGGGCGAGAACCAGAACCAGTAGGGTTCCCGCTTCCGGCACCAGGGCCGGTCCTCCCGCAGGGGAGGGCCGGCCCTGGCGCGTTCCCCGGTGCCGCCGCCCTTCCCGGTCGTGTCGCGTCCCCGGTTCCGCTGCGTCCCCGGGATGACGGGTGTCACTCCGGTGGGTGAACCGGAAGTCCCTCGGATGTCGCTTCCCCGGGGGGCGTTCCTACGATCTGATCAATCGTGCGAACCCTCGGAGGCGGTCATGGCCGACAGGCGCGGAATCGCAGCTCTCGGCGGCATCTCGCTGGCCCTCGCGGTGCTGGCCCCGCTGGCCGGCTGCACGGCCGGGGACGACGGGCCCGCCGGACCGCACCGGATCGACGCGGGCCCGCTGGTCCACCTCTCGGCGGACGACAAGGCCGATCCCTCCCAGCCCGTCACCGTGAGCGCCGTCGAGGGCAGCACGCTCACCGACGTCACCGTGGTCGGCCCGGACGGCCGGGTGGTCGCCGGGACGCTCGCCGAGGACCAGCGCAGCTGGCGGACCACCGGCCGGCTGAGGGCCGGGACGGCGTACACGGTGCGGATCTCCGCCGACGACGGCAACGGCGGCCGCGGCGACACCACCGCGGGCTTCAGCACCGTCGCCGCCCAGCGCCTGCTCACCGTCAAGCTCGGCCCGGACTCCTCCGGCACCGGCGTCTACGGGGTGGGCCAGCCGCTCACCGCGCAGCTCTCCGAGGCGGTGAAGGACCCGCAGGCCCGCCAGGAGGTCGAGCGCGCCCTGACCGTCGGCTCCCAGCCCGCCGTCACCGGCGCCTGGTACTGGGTGGACGACAAGAACCTGCACTTCCGTCCGGAGGACTACTGGCCGGCCGGTACGACCGTCTCGCTGGCCTTCGACGGCACCGGCAGCCGGATCGCGGACGGCCTCTACGGCGGCGACCGCAGCTCGCTGAAGCTGCGGATCGGCGAGCGGGTGGAGTCGGTGATCGACGCGGCCGCCCACGAGCTCACCCTGAAGCGCGACGGCGAGGTGCTGCGGAGCATCCCGGTCACCACCGGCAAGCCCGGCTTCGACACCCGCAACGGCGTCAAGGTGGTGCTCGGCCAGGAGCGGTCGGTCCGGATGAACGGTGAGACCATCGGCATAGCCGCGGGCAGCACGGAGTCGTACGACCTCGACGTGAAGTGGGCCACCCGGGTGACCTGGAGCGGCGAGTACGTCCACGCGGCGCCCTGGTCGGTCGGCTCGCAGGGCATCGAGAACGTCAGCCACGGCTGTACCGGCATGAGCACCGGCAACGCCGAGTGGTTCTACCAGCACACCCGGGTGGGGGACCTGGTGACGGTGGTGAACAGCCGGGGCGGCGAGATGGAGCCCTTCGGCAACGGCTTCGGGGACTGGAACATCGCCTGGGCGGACTGGGTCAAGCACAGCACCTCCGGACAGGCCGTCAGCACCACCGCACCGGCCTCCCAGGCCCCCGCCATGGGGCTGATCCGCCCCGACCTCTGACCGGCCCTCCCCGGCCCGTCAGCCCTCCGGGTAGGCCAGTCGCAGGGCGGTGTCCACGGCGGCCAGGGCGTCCGCGCGGGAGACGCCCAGGCGGCTCGCCCGGGCGGCGTACTCGGCGGCGGCCTCGGCGGTCAGCCGGTGGGCGGCGTCCCCGGTGGCGGCGATCAGCGTGCCGCGCCGGCCGTGGGTCTCCACCACGCCGTCCGCCTCCAGCTCGCGGTAGGCCCGGGCGACGGTGCCGGCGGCCAGCCCCAGCTCCTCGGCCAGGGCCCGGACGGTGGGCAGCCGCAGTCCGGTCGGCAGCTCGCCGGAGCGGGCCCGCTCGGCGATCTGGGCGCGGATCTGCTCGTACGGGGGAGTGGCCGAGGCGGGATCGACGGAGAGCTGCACGGGGGCTCCTGGCGGCGGGGTGGGTACGGGGCTGGCACGTACGGGAACGGCCGAGGGCCGCCGACCAGAAGAACTGGTCAGCGGCCCTCGGGGTGACGCGGTGGCGCTTACGGGATCAGTGGTGGCCGTGGCCGCTGGTGATCTCGTGGTGCTCCTCGGCGGTCGGCTTGGGGATCTGGCCGCCCTCGCCGTAGAAGCCGCGGGAGAGCTTGGCCCGGGTGCGGGTGAGGACGCCGGCCTTGCGGGCCACGCCGTTCTCGTCCGCCTGGGCCGGCAGCTCGACCGGCTGGTTCTGCTCGTGCGCGGTGAGCTTGTACAGGTCCTTCTGCGGCAGCTGGGCGTGCACCTCGATGAACTCGCCGTGCGGCAGGCGCTTGATGACGCCCGTCTCGCGGCCGTGCAGCACCTTCTCCTTGTCGCGGCGCTGGAGGCCGAGGCACCAGCGCTTGGTGACGATGAAGGTGATGACCGGGACGACGAAGAAGCCGACGCGGACGAAGTAGGTGATCGAGTTGATCGACAGGTGCAGGTGGGTGGCGAACAGGTCGTTGCCACCACCCATCAGCAGGACCAGGTAGAGGCTGATCCAGGCGGCACCCAGAGCGGTGCGGACCGGGGCGTTGCGCGGGCGGTCCAGGATGTGGTGCTCACGCTTGTCGCCGGTGATCCAGCCCTCGATGAACGGGTAGACCGCGATCGCGACCAGGACCAGCGGGAAGATCGCCAGCGGGACCATGACACCCAGGTTGAGGGTGTGGCCGCCCCAGACGCTGATCTCCCAGCCCGGCATGACACGGATCAGACCCTCGGAGAAGCCCATGTACCAGTCGGGCTGGGCGTCCGTGGAGACCTGGTCCGGACGGTACGGGCCGTACGCCCAGATCGGGTTGATCGTGGCGATCGCCGAGATGACGGCGATGAGGCCGAACACCAGGAAGAAGAAGCCACCGGCCTTGGCCATGTAGACCGGCATCAGCGGCATGCCGACGACGTTCTTCTCGGTCTTGCCCGGGCCCGCCCACTGGGTGTGCTTGTGGTAGAAGACCAGGATCAGGTGCGCCACCAGCAGGCCGAGCATGATGCCCGGGATCAGCAGCACGTGGATGGTGAAGAACCGCGGCACGATGTCGTGGCCGGGGAACTCGCCCCCGAACAGGAACATCTGGACGTAGGTGCCGATCAGCGGGACGGCGAGGATCGCGCCTTCCATGAAGCGGATACCGGTGCCCGACAGCAGGTCGTCCGGCAGGGAGTAGCCGAAGAAGCCGTCGAACATGCCCAGGACCAGCAGCAGGAAGCCGAAGACCCAGTTGATCTCACGCGGCTTGCGGAACGCGCCGGTGAAGAACACGCGCATCATGTGCACGAGCATCGCGGCCACGAAGACCAGGGCGGCCCAGTGGTGGATCTGACGGATCAGCAGACCGCCGCGGATCTCGAAGCTGATGTCCACCGTGGAGGCGTAGGCCTCGGACATCGGGATGCCCTTGAGGGGCACGTACGAGCCCTCGTAGACGACCTCGGCCATCGACGGCTTGAAGAACAGCGTCAGGTAGACGCCGGTCAGGATGATGATGACGAACGTGTAGAGGCAGATCTCGCCCAGCATGAAGGACCAGTGGTCCGGGAAGATCTTCCGCAGGTTGGCCTTGGCGAGGGAGTAGATCCCCAGCCGGCCATCAGTCCAGTCAGCCGCGGCCTCCCACTTGTTGGCGGGCTTGGCGCGCGTGCTGGAGGGCTTGGCGGCACCGGTCGTGGTGCTGCTCGCGCTACTCATCGAGCACGCTCCCAGTAGCTCGGGCCGACGGGCTCATCGAAGTCGCCGGTGGCGACCAGGTTGCCCTTCTCGTCAGTGGTGATCTTCAGCTGCGGCAGCGGGTGACCGGCCGGGCCGAAGATGACGCGGGCGCCGTCCGCCAGGTCGAAGGTCGACTGGTGGCAGGGGCAGAGCGCGTGGTGGGTCTGCTGCTCGTACAGGCTGATCGGGCAGCCGACGTGGGTGCAGATCTTGGAGTAGGCGAGGATGCCCTCGAAGCCCATCTCCTTGGACTTCTCGTCCTTGATGTCCTCGGGCGCGATGCGGACCAGCATCAGGGCGTCCTTGGCGATCCGCTGCTGGAAGTCCTCGCTGTGCGTGGACAGGCCCTCCGGCATGGCGAAGGTCAGCGAGCCGACGGTGATGTCCTCGGGCTTCATCGGCTGCATGGTGTTCATGTTGATGAGCGGCAGCGGCTTGGCCTCGGTCGCCTCCTTCCAGCCGGTCTCCTTGAGCTTCTTCTCGGGAAGCGGGCCGAGGTCACGGAGCAGGACCACGCCGGAGAGCGGGACCAGCGCCATGGAGCCGATCAGGGTGTTGCGGATCATCTTGCGGCGGCCGAAGCCGGACTCGGCGGCGCCGGTCTTGAACTGCTCGATGACGTCGGCGCGGACCTCGTCCGACGCCTCGATCGGGTGACGCTCGGCCGGCAGCTCGACGTCCGACATCAGGGTGCGGGCCCAGTGGACCGCGCCCGCGCCGATCATGAACAGCGCGACGCCCAGGGTCAGGCCGAGCGCGAAGTTCAGCGCGCTGACGTGACCGAGCGGGAAGATGTAGACGATCTTGTCCGGGTCGATGGCCACGTACGAGGCGATGAAGCCGACGGTGGCGAGCATCGAGACCACGAACATCAGCGAGACCTGGCGCTCGGCGCGCTGGGCGGCCCGCTCGTCGATGTCGGTGCGTCGGGGCTCGTGGGCCGGCAGGCCCGGGTCGGCGAACGGGCTGCCGTGGTCGGCCACCTCGCCGGTGGAGCCGTGCGGCTCCGGGAGCTTCTCTTCTGACATGTCGTGGCTCATGACTTCTTGGCCTTGGTGGTGTGGGCGGCGACCCAGATCGCGACCGCGATGAGCGTGCCGAGGCCGAAGATCCAGCCGAACAGACCCTCGGTCACCGGACCGAGGCTGCCCAGGGTGAGACCGCCGGGGTTGGGCTCATCGTTGGTGGTGTGGCGGACGAAGGCCACGATCTGCTTCTTCTGCTCCTCGGGCATGGTGGTGTCCGGGAACGACGGCATGTTCTGCGGGCCGGTCTGCATGGCCTCGTAGATGTGCTTGGCGTCCACGCCCTCGAGCGACGGGGCGTACTTGCCCTTGGTCAGGGCACCACCCTGGCCGGCGAAGTTGTGGCACTGGGCGCAGTTGGTGCGGAACAGCTCGCCACCCTTGGAGATGTCCTCGGGGTTGGTCGAGGTGAACTGCTCCTCCGTCGGGGTCACCGGGCCGGGACCGAGGGAGGCGACGTAGGCGGCGAGCTGGTCGATCTCGGCCTGCGTGTAGATGTTCTTCTTGCGCGGGACCTGGGCGCCGGGCTGCTGGGCCGGCATGCGGCCGGTGCCGACCTGGAAGTCGACAGCGGCGGAGCCGACGCCGACCAGGCTCGGACCGTCACTGCTGCCCTGGCCGTTCAGGCCGTGGCAGGAGGAGCAGCCCACGGCGAAGAGCTTCTTGCCCTCATCGATCGCGAGCGACTGCGCGGCGACGTCGGCCTGCGCCTTGTCGGCGGGCGCGAACGCGGCGTACAGCCCCCCGGTTGCCGCCAGGGCGAGAAGTAGGACGACCAGCGCCGCCAATGGGTGGCGCCGTCGTGCGGAGAGCTTTTTCACGGAATAACCCCGGTGTCAGGATCTGGTCGACTGGTGGGTGCACCCGGCGGCCGGTCTGGCCGGCACGAGGCTGCCTGTCTAGGGCTGCGCGCGCGGTCGGTCGGTGGGAGCGTCGGCACCGGCAGAAGCGGCCCGTCGCCGGTGAGGGCGGGGGCCGCAGCCGGTGGCCAGCGACCTGATCAGCTGGTTACTTGATCAGGTAGATGGTCGCGAACAGGCCGATCCACACGACGTCGACGAAGTGCCAGTAGTACGACACGACGATCGCCGCGGTGGCCTGCTCGTGCGTGAAGCGCTTGGCTGCGTACGTCCGTCCCAGGACCAGCAGGAACGCGATCAGACCACCCGTCACGTGCAGCCCGTGGAAGCCGGTGGTCAGGTAGAACACCGTGCCGTACGGGTCGGAGGACAGCGAGAGGCCGTCCTTCTTGACCAGCTCGGTGTACTCGAAGACCTGGCCGCCGATGAAGACCGCGCCCATGGCGAACGTGAGGATGAACCACGCCCGGAGCTTTTTCACGTCACCGCGCTCGGCAGCGAACACGCCGAGCTGGCAGGTGAGCGAGGAGAGCACCAGGATCGTGGTGTTGACCGACGAGAAGGGCACGTTGAGGGCGTGGGCCTTCTCGGTCCAGAACTCCGGCCCCTTGACGGAGCGGAGCGTGAAGTACATCGCGAAGAGGGCCGCGAAGAACATCAACTCGGAACTGAGCCAGACGATCGTTCCGACGCTGACCATGTTCGGCCGGTTGACCGATCCGTGCGCGTGCCCGGTTTCTACTGCTGTTGCTGTCGCCACGACGGACATTATGTCGGTCCCTTATTCCGTCTTCACGCCGGGGGGTGTCCCTCGGAGTGTCCGGTGCGTGCGGTATGCCCGCTTGGGGGGCGACCGGGTGCCCGGACGGCGACTGAGCAGCGGCGTGTCCCTTTTCTGATGGTTCCTCGGAGGAGCCTACGACCCCGTTGCCCGGCGCGTCGTTGCACGGTCGGAGTAGCCGTGGGAGGTAAGGGGACGGGCGCCCGGGTCGGCCGTACGGGTGGACCGGGCGGGGTCGGGTGACGGGCCGTCCTCCGGGCGGGTGAGCCCGGGGCGCGGTGGCTCGAGGAGGAACGTGCGCGAGGGGGACTCGGCGGAGGGTGATCGGGAGTAGCATCCGGAACAGGCGAACGTGGTCCGGATCACACTTGAGGGAGCAGGGTCCATGGCGTACACGACCGATGAGACGCTCACCGTCCTCGTCTACAGCGACGACCGCAACACCCGCGAGCAGGTGCTGACGGCGCTCGGCCGCCGGCCCGCCGCGGATCTTCCGGAACTGTCCTACCTGGAGTGCGCGACCACCCCCGCGGTGCTCAAGGCGCTGGAGAAGGGGGGAGTGGACCTCTGCGTGCTGGACGGCGAGGCGGTTCCGGCCGGGGGGCTGGGACTCGGGCGCCAGCTCAAGGACGAGATCTACGGCTGCCCGCCGGTGCTGGTGCTGATCGGCCGGCCGCAGGACTCCTGGCTCGCGGCCTGGAGCCGGGCGGACGCCGCCATCTCCCACCCGGTGGAGCCGGTGGCACTGGCCGAGGCCGTCGCCACCCTGCTGCGGGCGCGAGTGGCCAAGCGGACTCCGGCCGTCCGCTGATTTCCGCCCCGGCAACTGGAAAAGAGAGGGGTAGAAGCGACCGCTTCGCTCGATAGGCTGGCTCCATCCGTACGGACGTCCCCGCAGCGGGGAACCGACAACAGCTGGAGTCAGCCATGGTGAACGTGAACCCTGCGAACGGCGGTAGCGACCCCGCGCAGGTGGTCCGCACCTGGCCGGACATCCTGGCGGCGCTGTTGCAGGGAGAGGACCTCGACCGGGCGTCCACCGCGTGGGCGATGGACCGGATCATGAGCGGCGAGGCCTCCCCCGTGCAGGTGGCCGGGTTCATGATCGCCCTGCGGGCCAAGGGCGAGTCGGTCGAGGAGATCTCCGGCCTGGTCGACGCGATGTACGCGCACGCCGAACCGCTGGAGATCCCCGGCCCGGCGGTGGACATCGTCGGCACCGGCGGGGACCGGGCGAAGACCGTCAACATCTCCACCATGTCGGCGATCGTCGCGGCGGCCGCCGGCGCCAAGGTGGTCAAGCACGGCAACCGGTCGGCCTCCTCCTCCAGCGGCTCCTCGGACGTGCTGGAGAAGCTCGGGGTGGCGCTCGACCTCTCCTCGCGGCGGGTCGCCGAGGTGGCCGAGGAGGTCGGGCTCACCTTCTGCTTCGCGGCCAAGTTCCACCCCTCGATGCGGCACGCCGCCACCGCGCGGCGCGACCTCGGGGTGCCGACCTCCTTCAACATCCTCGGCCCGCTGACCAACCCGGCCAAGGTCACGGCGCACGCCATCGGCTGCTTCGACACCCGGCTGGCCGGGCTGATCGCCGGGGTGCTGGCCGAGCGGGGTGCGACGGCGCTGGTCTTCCGCGGCGACGACGGGCTGGACGAGCTGACCATCACCACCACCTCGCAGGTCTGGCTGGTGCGCGACGGGGTGGTCACCGAGACCGCCTTCGACCCGCGGGACGTCGGCATCGAGCTGGTCGGCATCGAGGCGCTGCGCGGGGCGGACGCCTCGTACAACGCCGAGGTCGCGCGGCGGCTGCTGGCCGGGGAGCACGGGCCGGTGCGGGACGCCGTCCTGCTGAACACGGCGGCGGCACTGGTCGCGCTGGACCTGGGCGACGCGCCGCTCACCGAGCAGCTGGCGGCCGGCATGGAGCGGGCCGCCAACGCGATCGACTCCGGCGCCGCGCAGGACCTGCTGCGGCGTTGGTCGGAGGCCACCAGCCGCGTCTGAGGCGGAAGTCGGGGAGCCCGTGCCGGTGCGCCGGTGCGGGCTTCCGTGCTGTGTCCGGATGTTGGACGCTCGTTTGACCACCCGATGGACGCGGCCTAGAGTCTTCGCCAGGTCATGAGTGACAGCGCCAAGCCCCAGCTGGCTGTCCGGCAACCCTCCGTCCGTGGCGGGGTGCCCTGGGTGAGGACCGGGTCGTCACGGCAAACCGTCCGTGCGACAAGCGCGGACGCCCGACGACTGGCACTCCCGGGGGTCCCTTGCCCCTGAAGGAGTGCGTCCTCATGTCGATTTCCACCGAAATCCGGACCCCGCTCGCCGTCCTCGGCGCCGACGTCCAGGTCCCGCTCGCCAACGGTGAGAAGGTCGCCTACGCGGCGCTCGACTACGCGGCCAGCTCCCCGGCGCTCCAGCGGGTGTGGGACGACGTCGCCGCCTACGCGCCGTACTACGGCAGCGTCCACCGCGGGGCCGGGTACCTGTCCCAGCTGTCCACCGACCTGTTCGAGCAGAGCCGCCGCACCGTCGGCGAGTTCCTCGACCTGCGCGAGGGCGACCAGGTGGTCTTCACCCGGGCCACCACCGACTCGCTCAACCTGCTGGCCGCGGCCGTTCCGGCCGGCACCCGGGTGTTCGCGTTCGAGACCGAGCACCACGCCTCGCTGCTGCCCTGGGCGCACGCCGGACTGACCGTCACTTACCTGCGGGCGCCGCGCTCCCGGGCCGAGGCGGTGGCCGCGCTGGACGCCGCGCTCGCCGAGGCGCCCGAGGGCCCCAAGCTGCTCTGTGTCACCGGCGCCTCCAACGTGACCGGCGAGCTGTGGCCGGTCGCCGAGCTGACCGCGACCGCGCACCGGCACGGCGCCCGGGTGGTGCTGGACGCCGCCCAGCTGGCGCCGCACCACCGGGTCTCGGTGCGCGAGCTGGACGTCGACTGGATCGCCTTCTCCGGCCACAAGATCTACGCGCCGTTCGGTGCCGGGGTGCTGGCCGGCCGGGCGGACTGGCTGGACGCGGCCGAGCCGTACCTGGCCGGCGGCGGGGCGACCCGGACGGTGGCCCGGGAGAGCGACGGCTCGGTGGCCGTGCAGTGGCACACCGGCCCGGCCCGGCACGAGGCCGGCTCGCCGAACGTCATCGGCGCCTACGCCATCGCCTCGGCCTGCCGGGCGCTGGCCGAGGCCGGCTTCGACGCGCTGGAGGCCCGCGAGCAGCAGCTGATCGCCCGGCTGACGGCCGGGCTGGCCGAGATCCCGCAGGTCAAGGTGCTGAACCTGTTCGGTGACGACTCCGCCCGGGTGGGCGTGCTCTCCTTCGTCGTCCGGGGCTGGAACAGCTCGCACTTCTCGGCCGCGCTCTCCGCCGAGTACGGCATCGGGGTGCGCGACGGGCTGTTCTGCGCCCACCCGCTGGTGCGCACGCTGCTCGGGGACGAGGACGTCGCCCCGTCCGAGTGCGGTGCGCCCGAGCCCTCGCTGCCGGGCGAGCGCAGCCTGAACGCGATCCGGGTGAGCTTCGGCGCCGGGACGCCGGACGAGCACGTCGACCGCTTCCTGACCGCCGTCCGGGAGCTGGTCACCGACGGCGCCGCCTGGAGCTACCGCAACGAGGGCGGGCGCTGCGTCGCGACCGTGCAGATCGACAGGGGCCGGCGCGAGGGCTGAGCGCTACTCGTCCAGGCCGAGGGCGAAGGCGGCTTCCAGGTCGTGCTGGGAGTACGTGCGGAAGGCGATCTGGGTCTCGGTGTGGGCCACGCCCGGGACCTTGTTGAGCCGGCCCGGGATGACCTCGGCGAGGTCGTCGTGCCGGCGCACCCGCACCATCGCCACCAGGTTGTAGCCGCCGGTCACCGAGTAGACCTCGCTGACGCCGTCGATGGCGGCGATGGACTCGGCGATCTCCGGGATGCGGTCGACACTGGTCTTGATCAGGACGATGGCGGTGATCACAGTCGGGCTCCTTTGTGGGGTGCCGCCAGCGTATCGGGCGTCAGCCGGGGCGTCGCGGGGGGTGGCGAACCACGGTGCAGGCGTAGAGGAACCCGGCCGAGAAGCCGATCACATGGA
Source organism: Kitasatospora sp. NPDC005856 (assembly GCF_040629945.1). Lineage (NCBI taxonomy): Bacteria > Bacillati > Actinomycetota > Actinomycetes > Kitasatosporales > Streptomycetaceae > Kitasatospora > Kitasatospora sp. NPDC005856. Next base: position 33,565 of record NZ_JBEXWT010000085.1, read on the forward strand.
CCAGGTACGCCACCCCGGGCCCGGCCGAGTGCACCGACCACCACTGCAGGGCGAACCAGAGGCCGAGCACCAGCCAGGCGGGGAAGCGCAGCGGCAGGAAGCACAGCAGCGGGACGAGGGTGGTCACCCGGGCCCGGGGGTGGAGGCGCAGATAGGCGCCGAGGGCGGCGGAGATCGCCCCCGAGGCCCCGATGAGCACCCGGGTGGAGTTCGGCGAGTGCGCCTCGGCGAGCGCGAAGCCGTACGTGGTCAGGCTGCCGGCGGCCAGGTAGAAGAGGGCGTACCGGGCGCGGCCCAGCCGCCGTTCGACGGTGGGGCCGAAGACCTGGAGGAAGAGCAGGTTCCCCAGCAGGTGGAGCCAGCCGGCGTGCAGGAAGAGCCCGGTGAGGACGGACAGCGCCGGGTGCTTCCCCGGGGTCGGTGCGGCCGGACAGCCGGGGACCGGATCGGGGGCCTCGGTCAGCTGTCCTGCGGTCAGCGGCCGTCCGGCGAGCACCTCGGCCGGGACGGCGCCCCAGCGCTGCTCGTACCGCTGCTCCGCGCAGACCCGGGCCTGGCCGGTGCCGTACAGCGGGTTGAGGCCGGCGGCCGGGCCGAGCAGGAAGACCAGGGTGTTGAGGGCGATCAGGGCGTAGCTGACCGCCGGGACGGTCGCCGCCGGGCTGCCGCCCCGGGCGGCGGTGTGGTCGGGGACCGCGAACGCCATGCGGCCAAGCATCCCTCCGGGCGCCGTAGGTGACACGGCGGTTTACGGCAGGTGGACTAGCCAGGGTGTTCGGGCGACCGGTGGTCGCGGTGGTTGCCCCAGGCAATAGGCTTGGGGCGGGCATTCCCGCCTCCCGCCGCCGATGCCGGGGCTCCGGGGGGAGCGCCTAGCCCACCCAGGGACCACCCGAGAGGACCCCCGATGACCGTCCCCGCCCTGACCGCCGAGACGCGCTGGCGCTGCACCCTGTGCGGCAACCTCACCCGCTTCGACGTGACCCGCACCGCACGGGTGACCGAGTTCCTGCACTTCGACCTGGCCGGCGAGTCCAAGGTCGAGGAGACCGAGGTACTGAGCGAGACCATCGAGTCGGTGCGCTGCCGCTGGTGCAACGCGGTGGACCAGGTCGAGCTGGTGGCCCGCCCGGGCGCCGAGGGGGAGCAGGCCCCCGCCGAGCAGGGCTGATCCCCGCCGCCGCGGCGGGTGGGTGCCCGGCGCACCCACCCGCGCCGCAAGGGACAATGCACAACAAGACGCACGGAGCGTGACGGCAGGGGGGCGGTCGCGGCCGTGCCCCGCTGGACCAGGATCGGAGCCGAGGACGTGGTGGACGCAGCGAAGGAGCCCGGCGAAGCCCAGGGGCTTCAGCCCGCTGCGGCCGAGGCGGCCGAGGCGGCGAACGACTCCTCCGAGCCCGCGGAGGAGCGCGCCGTCGAGAAGCTCGACCGGCCACTGCCGGAGGGCGTGCGCCGGCGCGTGGTCGGGCTGGCCTCGGACGCGCTCGGCGGGCTGCCGCCGGGCGAGCTCCCGCAGAGCCTGCGTCAGTACGTCAAGTTCACCCCGGCGCGGCGGGCCAAGTACGCGGCCACCGCGCTGGCGGCGGCCCTGGAGGCCGAGCCGGCCTTCCGGGTGCGGATAGCGGAGCGGCTGCGACTCGGGCAGCCGGACCTGGTGAAGGCGCTGGAGTCGGGTACCGTCCCGAGCGCCGCCGATCCGATGGACGTCGCGGCCGCCGCCTACCTGGTGCGTTCGGCGGGCTGGAGCCGGCTGGTGGCCGAGGCCGGCGAGGAGGCCGAGCGGGCCGGTGCCGAGGACGCGGCCGCGGAGGCGGCCCGGCTGGTGGAGAAGCTGCAGGCCGAACTGGCCGAGGTGCGGGCCTCCGCGCGGGCGGACCTGGACCGGCAGCGGGCCGAGTCCGACGGGGTCCGCAGGGAGGCGGAGTCGCTGCGCAAGAAGGTGCGGTCGCTGGAGAGCGACACCCGCCGGGCGCAGGCCGAGACGCGCCGGGTGGCAGGCGAGCTGGAGGCCCTGAAGGGGCAGGCGGCGGCCGAGCGGGGTGCGGCCGAGACCGAGGCGCGCAGACTCAGGCACCGGGTCTCGGAGCTGGAGACCGCGGCCGAGCAGGGCCGCCGGTCGGCCCGCGAGGGGCGCAGCGTCGAGGACATGCGGCTGCGGCTGCTGCTGGACACCGTGCTGCAGTCGGCCCAGGGGCTCCAGCGGGAGCTGGCGCTGCCGGTCTCCCAGATCCGCCCGGCGGACCTGGTGGAGGCGGTGGTGCCGGGGGCGGCCTCGCCGCACGACGTGGCCCGGCGCGGGCTGGCCGAGGACGATCCGGCGCTGCTGGACCAGTTGCTGGCGATCCCCCAGGTGCACCTGGTGGTGGACGGCTACAACGTGACCAAGACCGGCTATCCGACGCTGCCGCTGGAACAGCAGCGGATCCGGCTGCTGGGCGGGCTGGCGATGCTGGCGCAGCGCACCCAGGCGGAGGTCACCTGTGTGTTCGACGGGCAGGACCTGGACGTCCCGGTGATCATGGCGCCGCCGCGCGGGGTCCGGGTGCGGTTCAGCCGGACCGGGGAGACGGCCGACGAGCTGATCCGCCGTCTGGTGCGGGCCGAGCCGCAGGGCCGTCCGGTGGTGGTGGTGTCCACCGACCGGGAGGTCGCGGAGGGCGTGCGGAAGGCGGGCGCGCGCCCCGTGGCGTCGGTGCTGCTGCTGAACCGGCTGGCGCGCCCCTGACCCCGACCGGCCGTGCGATGCCTGGTCAGGAGCGTGTTCGGGGTGGTGTGCCGATCCCGTGCGGTCAGTGTGCGGAGCGGAGTTCACGCCTTCGGGGGAGTGGCAAAACAGATAGATCTTCACTAGGGTCTGGCGTCAAACCTATTTTCCGGAATCTCATCCCATCAGGTGAGTCCGATGGAAGAAGGAGCCGGTCCCTTGGCCTCCCACCGCCGTCCCAAGCAGCCGAGCCGCGCGCGGATCTCCGTGCTCACAGCTGCCGCTGCGACCGCGGTCGCCCTCTCCGCCCAGGTGGCCGCGCACGCCGCGCCGCAGCCCAACAAGGCGGACGTCAAGGCGCAGATCGACCAGCTCCAGGAGGAGCAGGAGCAGTCGGCGGAGAAGTACAACGGCGCCAAGGAGCGGGCCGACCAGCTGCGCAAGCAGGCCGACCAGCTGCAGGACCAGGTGGCCCGCAGCCAGGAGCAGATGACCCAGCTCCAGGGCGGCCTCGCCGAGGTGGCGGGCGAGCAGTACCGCACCGGCGGCATCGACCCGTCCGTCCAGCTGATGCTCTCCTCCGACCCGTCCGGCTACCTGGAGAAGGCCTCCACCGTCCAGCAGGCCAGCACCAGCCAGGCCGAGGCGCTCAAGGGGCTGCTGGACCAGCAGCGCCGGCTGGACCAGGAGAAGGCCGAGGCGGCCGCCGTGCTCGCCTCGCTGGACACCACCACCAAGGACCTGAACCAGGCCAAGGCGGACGTCAACGCCAAGCTGAAGGCCGCCCAGGACCTGCTGAACTCGCTGAGCGCCGCCGACCGCGCCGCGCTGAAGGCCCAGCAGGCGCAGGACGACCGCGCCTCGCGGGGCAGCGAGCGGGTCGACCTCGGCAGTCTGCCGCCGGCCAGTGGCTACGCGGCCGTGGCGGTGTCCAAGGCGATGGGCAAGCAGGGCTCGCCGTACGTGTGGGGCGCCACCGGCTCGACCACCTTCGACTGCTCGGGCCTGATGGTCTGGGCGTACGGCCAGGCCGGCGTCTCGCTGCCGCGCACCTCGCAGGAGCAGGGCCACTACGGCACCCGGGTGCCGTCGCTGGACCAGGCCCAGCCGGGCGACCTGGTGATCTACGGCGGCGACATGCACCACGTCGGGATGTACATCGGCAACGGCATGGTGGTCCACGCGCCGCACACCGGTGACGTGGTGAAGGTGATGAAGGCCGACGCGATGTCGATCAACACCATCCGCCGGGTCTGACGGCCCGACACGCCCGAGGGGCTCCTCCGGGGCCTGTGAAAAGCGCCACCCCCCGCGTGGGGTGGCGTTCGGCTTCGCGCGCCCTTTCGTGACCACATGCCGAGAACCGATCAGCCTTCTGTGCGCCACTGGTCACCATCGGTCATATTCACAAAAGAACTTGGGAAATCTTCGGTCTTTTTTCTGACAAGGATTTGAACGGATCACGGTTCAGTTACTAGGGTCGTGCTCCGAACCACCGCACTGTCGATCGCCCAGCCAGGGTGGCGGCGGTGGTTACCGTCGAGTTCGCGAGGCAGCGGGGCAGGTCGAAGCGACTGCCCGACAGGGGAGCCCAGTGGTTGGGGGCGCTGCGGAGCGGAGCCGGGGAACCACGTTCCTCCGGGGTGAATCGGCGCCAGGTCGGCCGGTGGAACGGCCGTGAGGCGTCGTAGGGCATGCTTCCGGCCCGAACCCGTCAGCTCACCCGGTAGGCGGATGTAGGAAGAAGGAGTCCGCCTTCGTGGCGTCCCATCGTCGTCCCAAGCCCGCAGGCCGCGCCCGCGTCTCGATCCTGACCGGTGTCGCCGCGGCCGCCGTCGTCCTCTCCGCGCAAGGCGCCCACGCCGACCCGCAGCCGACCAAGGAACAGGTCAAGGAGCAGGTCGACCAGCTCAACGAGCAGGCCGAGGTCGCGACCGAGAACTACAACGCCGCCCAGTCCAAGCAGCAGGAGCTGGAGAAGCAGGTCTCCGGCCTGCAGGACCAGGTGGCCCGTCAGCAGGCCCAGGTCACCGAGCTCCAGGGCGGCCTGGCCGAGATCGCCGGCGAGCAGTACCGCAACGGGGGCATATCCCCGACCGTCCAGCTGATGTTCTCCTCCAGCCCGGAGAACTTCCTCGGTCAGGCCGACGCCCTGAACCAGGCCGGCAGCACCCAGAAGGGTCAGCTGAAGGAGCTCCAGGAGCAGCAGCGCAAGCTCGACCAGGACCGCAGCGAGGCCCAGGGCAAGCTCGCCGAGCTGGAGACGACCACCCAGCAGCTGAAGACCTCCAAGGAAGAGGTCCAGGGCAAGCTGAAGGCGGCCCAGGACCTGCTCAACACGCTGACCGAGCAGGAGCGCCAGGCGCTGCGCCAGGCCGAGGAGAAGGCCGCGGCCGACGCCAAGGCCAAGGCTGACGCCGCCGCCCAGGCCCAGCAGCAGGCCGACCGCGCCTCGCGCGACAACAGCCGCAGCGACCTCTCGGCCCCCACGACCACCGCTCCGGTGAAGGTGGCCCCCGGCAGCTCGCGCGGTGCCGCCGCGCTCGCGGCCGCCGCGTCCAAGGTCGGCAGCCCGTACGTCTGGGGCGCCACCGGCCCGAACTCCTTCGACTGCTCCGGCCTGATGGTCTGGGCGTTCAACCAGGCCGACGTGTCGCTGCCGCGCACCTCGCAGGCGCAGGCCGGGGCCGGCACCCGGATCGGTTCGGACATCTCCCAGGCCCAGCCCGGCGACCTGCTGATCTTCTACACCGACGCCCACCACGTCGGCATCTACGCCGGCAACGGCCAGGTGCTGCACGCCCCCAAGCCGGGTGCGTCGGTGCGCTACGAGGCGGTCACCAACATGCCGCTGGCCTCCATCGTGCGGGTCTGATCCCCGCTCGGACGCTTCCAGGCCCGGTCTCCCTCAGGGGAGGCCGGGCCTGCAGCTTTTCCCGGGGCTCTTCCTGCGGCTTTCCCCCCGAGTCGATCTGATGTCCGACAAGGGGTCGAATATTCGGGTTGGTGGGGGTTTGGACTCGCCTGCCCGGACTCGCTAACGTCTGCCACCGGACTCCCGCTCGACGGCCGCCCCTCCCGGTGCGGCGGCGGGGGCCGCACCGCAGGATTGGAGCCGCTGCCGCCATGCCCGTGCACCGCCGTTCCCAACTGCTCACCCGGGCGCTGGTGCTGACCGCGGCCGCCGCCACCGCCCTGGGCGTGGCCGCCGGAGGCAGTGCCCAGGCCGCCCCCGGCAGCCCGGACCCGGGCGACCGTCAGGACGTCAAGACGCAGGTGGAGCAGCTGTACGACGAGGCCGAGCAGGCGTCCGAGCGGTTCAACGCGGCGCAGGAGGCCCAGCGGCGGCTCCAGGGCGAGACCACGATCCTCCAGGGCGAGATCGCACTGGCCCAGGATCAGCTCAACGAGCTGCGCGGCGACCTGGCGACGGTGGCCGGCGCCGAGTACCGCGGCGGCGGGATGACCCAGACCGCCCAGCTCATCCTCTCGTCCGACCCGGAGGGCTACCTGGCCCGCGCCCGCACCCTGGACCAGGCGGCCGTGCGCCAGCAGGAGACCCTGCACGAGCTGGTCGGCCGGCAGCGCCGGCTCGACCAGCGCCGCACCGAGGCGGCCGGCAAGCTCGCCGAGCTGGACGAGACCCGCCGCTCGCTCGCCGACAGCAAGCAGCAGGTCCAGCAGCGGCTGGCCAAGGCGCAGAAGCTGTTGAACGGTCTGGGCGCCGCCGAGCGGACCCGGCTGACGGTCCAGGACGCCCGGGACGCCGAGCGGCGCGCCACCCGGGGCACCGACCGGCTGGACCTCGGCACCGCCCCGCCCGCCTCCGAGCGCGGGGCCGCCGCGCTGGCCGCCGCGGTGCGGATGATCGGCTCCCCGTACGTCTACGGGGCCACCGGCCCGCACGCGTTCGACTGCTCCGGTCTGATGTACTACAGCTGGCGGCAGGCCGGAGTGACCCTGCCGCGCACCTCGCAGGCCCAGGCGTACGCCGGGCAGCGGATCAGCCTGTCCGAAGCGCGACCGGGAGACCTGGTGATCTTCTACCGGGACATGCACCACGTCGGCATGTACGCCGGCGGCGGCGTGATCGTGCACGCTCCCCGCCCGGGCGCCAAGGTCCGCTACGAGAGCGTCACCGCCATGCCGGTCTCCGGGGTGGTCCGGCTCTGAACGCCCCGCCGTCCGGCCCCGCCGGCCCCGAGGAGATACCCGGCCCCCGCCGCACGCTGTCCCGGCGGGGCGCGCTGCTGCTCGCGGCCGGCGGGCTGGCCCAGCTGTCGCTGCCCCCGGCCGCCCCGGCGGCGCCCGCGGCCCGCTCGGCGGACCGGCACGCCGAGGTGGCCGCCGCGCTGGCCCGGCG